>JBAXWO010000786.1:0-1697 GCA_037128375.1 bacterium | reverse complement strand
GGGAACCTTCCCCGTTTTTGATCTTGGCCGCCACCTCCCTGATCGAGGCGACCGAACTCTCCAGGTTGGTCAGCAGGCCGCCCTCATTCAGGGAGATTCGTATGTCATGAATTGTCGCCGCCGCCTCCGCCATAAGGTCGTAGGGCTTATCTCCTTGCGGCATGACATCCGGCGGCAGAGGGGGTGCCAATGCTGTTCCCTCCTTGATTTCCAGGTAGCGTCCACCCAGGATCGATGTCGTGACGATGACAATCTTGTAATCTGTTTTCAGACTGATGGGACCATCCATCAAGGCCAGGACTCGAACGCGCCCATCCGAGAGCCGCAAACTCTTGACTTTGCCGACGGTCATGCCGCGCAGGACCACATTGTCGTCCTTGCGAAGCCCCATGACATCCTGGAACTCGACCTCGAAAGGAAACTTCTTTTCAAACAGACTGGCGCGCCCCAGCACGATCGTAAAGTATCCCAGCGCCAGGAGAATCATGAAAACAAAGGTTCCCACGACCAGCTCCATCGTCATTTCTCGATCAATACTTGCCTGCTTCATGAGATGTTTTTCTCCCAATCGCCCCGACGGGTGATAAACTGCGATTCCAAAAACAACCGGACTTCTTCCTGATCTGAATTCACAAACGCCGACGGCTCCGCGAGTTCCACGATATGGCCATCCATCAACATGGCGATCCTCGTGCCGATGGACAACGCGCTGTGGAGGTCATGCGTAACCACCACGCTGGTAACCCCCAACTCCTGCCGCAGGGCGTCGATCAACTTATCGATCGTGCGCGATGACACCGGATCCAACCCCGACGTCGGTTCATCGTAGAGGATGATCTCCGGGTTCAGAACGATGGCACGGGCGAGTCCTACCCGTTTACGCATGCCGCCGGAAATTTCAGAAGGAAACTTGTCGACATCGGCTTCCAGTCCCACCATTTTCAATTTCTCAATAACCTTCTGTTCAATCTCCGCCTCAACCATCCTGGTCTTCTCGCGCAACGGTAGGGCCACATTTTCGCCGACGCTCAGCCATTCCAGCAGCGCACCGCCTTGAAACAGAACACCGAAGCGCGACCGAATCTTCTCCAGGCGTTCGCCGCTTGCCTCGCTCACCACATCCTCCCCCACCATGACCCGCCCTTCGTCCGGTGTCAGGAGCCGCACCATGTGCTTGAGCGTGACACTTTTCCCGGTGCCGGACGGACCGACGATCACCATCGTCTCCCCCTTGCGCACCTCCAGGCTGACCCCGTCGAGTACACGGCGCGCCCCGAGCGTTTTAATCACATTTTCCAGGCGGATCATACGTAGAAAATCCTGGTGACGAAATATCCGACAATCAGAATGACGAGAAACGACAAAATCACGGTTCGTCGCGTGGCGTTACCCACGCCCACCGCTCCCTGCGTCGTTGCAAACCCCTGGTGGCAGGCGGTGATCACAATAATGATTCCGAACAGAAATGCCTTGAAAATCCCCACAAAAAGATCCTTGTTCTCCGCAAACCGTGTCGCGTTGTCAATATACGCCGACCAGGGAACCCCCAATTGGGTCATCCCCACAATCCCCCCGCCTACCACCCCCATAATGCAGCTGTAAAAGGACAGCAAGGGGGTCATGATCACCATCGCCACCAGGCGCGGCATGACCAGGAACCGGACCGGATTGATGGACATTAATTCCAGGGCGGCGAT
>JBAXWO010000785.1:0-1698 GCA_037128375.1 bacterium | reverse complement strand
GCAGCCGCGCGTAGCGTTACCCCTTACGTATGCGTTCCCGTGGCGAATTCATCATCGGACAGTGAACCGGACCGCCACGTCTCTACCTTCCCTCCAAGGACACACCGGGTCTGTCCCCGCCGGACCGGCTCAAAGCCTTCGAGGCGCTCGACCCACGCATCAAGCCCGGCGCGGTCGTCTATGCTGGGGAGGCCGAGCAACCGTTCCAGGAATGCTGGCTGCTCCCCTTTACGCAGACGGAATCCTTGTTCTGAGCGACTGGGAACCCCGCAAAGAACGGGCCTTCCATCAGCCTTCTCCATCTTCTGCGGCGCGGCGGGGACGCCGTCGCCCTACCTCGCTTCGCGCATTTCCTGTTCCATCGGGGCGACGCAATCGGGGGGGTGACGGCGTCCCCGCCGCGCCGCAAACTCATAGATTGCCTGGCCCCTGTTTCCCTCCTTTCACGATTCGAGGACGAGGACGAGAACGAGAGGCTCGCGCCGTAGGCCAATGGAGAGGCTGATGGAAGGCCCGTCCCTTGTCGGGGCCTTTCCACAGCACCGATCATCGCACTTTCAGCGCGGAGTCTGCTCCACTTCTGCCCTGCGTTCTTGTTCACGCTTTGCACCCGTGGAAAACAGCGTGTATGAATTCGCCGTCGTGTTGGAATAGACGTACGGCTCGCCCCAAGGATCTCTGAACGTGAAGTCCGGAAGTCTGATGGAATTGGTCCACGTTTTTGCGTCTGGGTAGGTGCCACGCATCACAAAATGCTCTTGCAATACGCGGTTAAGCCTTTGCAGATCTGCCGTTACTTGATCAAGCCTGGCCGTTTCTGCGTTGTTATGCGTCCGTTGGAACTGGGTCAAACGTGTGCGGAACAGCATCTTTTCGGGAGTTCCCAGACTGCGCACATCAAACCAGAGCGCGTTGTTGTCCGGGGTCAATGGCAGGTTGTCCTGCTTGATCCGCAGCTTCCGCAGTTCACCCGGACGCAATTCCACCAGCCCGTTCGGAATCTCCGATGACTGATAGCTCGAATAGACCGTCCCGGTTGCGCTCTCCACTTGGAACCCGATCCGCACCGTCTCCGGACGGGTACTGTGATTCTTAACCGTCATCTGAACGTCAACCTGGCCGTCCGTGATCGGCCCCAGATCGTTGAGTTGAAAGGCCGGCGACTGCGAGTCGAGGATCAGTTTGGTTTTCGTCGTATCCCAAGCATGACCATCGAAAGCGCTGAATTTATCGCCGACACGGCAGGCAAACCAGACCCGGTAGGTCGTGCCATCGCTGGGTGGCAGCGCGACCAGCGGATTGCCCTTTTCATCCTTTGCATCGTAATCGCCGTAGCGCAGCGACTTCAAGGGAATGGCATATTCGACCACCCAACGTTTCACGTCGGCCTTTGATCGAATCGTTGCCCCAGAGTCCCAGCGGGCAACGATTCGATCATCCATATCGCGGGACTTACTCCAGTACCCGTCTGCAACCGTGCAGAGGGCATTAACGTCCAAGCGAAACATCCCGCGATTGTAGCCGCTGCTCAAGTCTTCTACGGGGCGGATCTCGATCTCCATGAGATCGTCATAGAGTATGCCGTATAACGGATGCGCAAACGTATCGGAAAAGCGGCCATTAGCCCTGAGCCATCCTTCCGGATAGATCGGCGTAGTGAAGCAGAAGTAAAGATTGGTGCTGTCATAGCCCGCGTAG
>JBAXWO010000784.1:0-1708 GCA_037128375.1 bacterium | reverse complement strand
TCAACATGATGCCGGATCTGCTCAACTCGCCGTATGCCAGCATCATTGACGATGTTCCGGAGCCGCTCTTCTCCGGAAAGAACACGCTGCAGGTCTTTCAGGATCGTCTGGATCGCGAGTGGGGGTTCATGCGAAGCGAGCCCACCTGTCTGGGCGGGGCGTTCTTCCCGTGGATCTGCTCGTCGGTGGCGGCCACGCCCGAACTGAATCCGTGGGGGTGGATGCGACTGGGCGAGGATAACGACTGGGGGGTGATGTGCGCGGATCTGACTCCCAAGCCGTTCTTCTGGGCGATGCGCGTGGCGTACAGCCCGGTGCAGTTCCCCAAGCGACTGGCCTGGCAGAAGGGGCAGCGCGACATCAACTTCGAGATCGAGAATCAGTTCAACAGCATCGATCTCTCGCAGTGCACGTTGCGCTTCCAGTTCGCCCTGGCGAGCATCTGGATGACGTGTATCCGCCCCTTCACGGACGTCACCGTGGCCTGTCCGCCCGGTGGCCGGGCAATGGTCCGGCTCAATCTGCCCGACGAAAATTGGGTCAAGGAGCTGGATGGCGGGCGTTCGGCCATGGTGCGCTGCACGGTGCTCGATCCGCACGGTTTCAAGGTCATTGTGGCCGAGACGCTGGTGCTCTCCGGCGAGGCCGTGCAGGCCGGCGATCAGGCCATGCCGATCGGACCCGATGCGCCGATGTGAACGGCGCATTCCGGATGACGGAGGTTCTAATACCATGAATATGACATTCGTTGCTATCGCTATCGCGTTCACGCTGACGGCGCTCGTCCAGCCCTCTGCTCGCTGCGCGGAGGCTCCTCGTCTTTCGGCTCGGTTCTTCTTTCGGGAAGACCACCTGATCACGAGCAGCGAGATACAGATACTGCTTGACGATGTGTCCGCGTATTACGTTGCCGATTGCAATGGGGATCTCAGTCGGGATCCGGGGCCACAGCATCCCCAAAACCTCACCTTTCGCATCTTGACCAAGCAACCGACGCAGGACGTTCAGTGGGTTTCCATCCCGCTGTCCACCCTGACGAGCATTGATTTTCAATGGTTGCCAATGCCCCGCTCGATGATCGGCTTCAAGACCCTTCGGTTCGCCTCAAAAGACGGCGGGTCCCATTCCGTGGACATGATGGTTGACGGCCAGAAGTACCGGTACGTTCGTACCAGCAAGAACGGCGTGGTCAAGCAGGATATCACCGGCGAACTGGAGTTGCGCATGGCCCCGGCCGCCTCCGAAGCGAACCGGGATTCGCGCGCGGAAGTTTCTTTTTCGTGGTTTGCATTTCGCGGCATCGGTCCCGAAAAACAAAGGCCGCATAGCCCCGATAAGGATTGGATACTCAACAAGGAACTCATCAATCGGATCGAGTTTGTTGAGAACATGGACGAGAATCGGACCCCGTGAATGGATATCGGTGAACGATGCGGTTGCCAATCATTCGCGCTCAACGGACGCCCCTTGGCTTGCCGATTACATCGAGGATTGACTATTTGCGCCCCCCCCCGCATAATCGCATCTACAACTATGGTTATAGGAGTAAACGCAACATGACAACGAAACGGCATACGAGAACGGCGAAACAGGACGGGGATTTCACGGCTTACAGTCGAGGCACTAGGTTTCCGACGCTGTTGGGCGCGGTGTTGTTAGGCGCGGCGCTTCTCAGTCAGAAGGCCGCAGCCGCCGACGTCACGTTCAC
>JBAXWO010000783.1:0-1709 GCA_037128375.1 bacterium | reverse complement strand
CATCGCAATCCAATCGGAGCGCTGATGGTTCTGATCAGGGAAAGCTAAAGAAAGCTGATTATGCATACGACAAGCTCACGTATCAGGAGGATGATCATCATGGCGACAATCGGAGCAAGTACGGCCGCCTTGGCGGGCGAGGCCGGGGCGGCGAATCCGGCGCCCGGAAAGTCGGAGAAAGCCAACTACGCACGGCCGTTCGAGACGTCCACGCGTCCGGCGTTGATACCGCTGCCGCCCGGTGCCGTGGAACCGGCCGGCTGGCTGCGCGACTGGTGCCTGGCGGCGCGCGACGGGTACACCGGCCACATGGATGAGTATGACGCGGAGTTCCAGCGGGCCTGGGCACCCAACCACAAGATGACCGGCGAGGGGCTTCTCTGGAACAAAGGCGCCTGGCCCTACGAAGGCGGCGGCTACTGGTTCGACGGGCTTGCCCGCCTGGGCTACGCGCTTCATGACGAAGCGCTGATCGCGCAGGCGAAGCGTCGGCTCTACGCGGTGGCGGACAACATGAACACCAATGGACTGCTCTTCCTCTGGTGGCTCGACCGGAAGAACCCCGCCGACCGGAAGGCAGTTATGGCCGCCCTCGATGGTTGGCCGCTGTGGGCGTGTGGCCTGCTGGGGCGTGCCATGACCGGATACTATGCCGGGTCAGGCGACAAGCACATTTTGGATGCACTCGAAAAAGCCTATGGCTCTGACCCCGACGGCCTGCGTTCGATCACCAGCATGCCATCGAATCCGTGGCCGGCGTATGACACCTACACATGGACCGGCAACCCGGGGATTGCGGCCGCACTCGATGCCGTGTTCAAGGAAGGGAACGCGGCGCTCCTGCCTAATATGTACCGCTACTGTAAGGCACCAAGCCTGAAGCCTGGGACTACGGTGGACAACGAGCACGGCGTCGTATTCATTGAGAGCACGACACCGTGGGCGGTCGGCTATTTGTGGACCGGCCGGGCGGAATATCTGCAGGCGGCGGTCGGCTGGCACGATCTATTGGAGAAGATTGCCATGCAGCCGCACGGTGTCCCCGTGACCGACGAATGGTATCTTCCCACGAGCGCGTTCCATGGCACCGAGACCTGCGATGTGGCCGGGTACGTGTGGAGCCAGCTCAGCTTGCTGTCGGTGACCGGCGAAGGCCGCATGGCGGATCGGGCGGAACGTGCGTTCTTTAATGCAGGCCCGGCCACGGTTTCCCGCGATTTCAAGACGCATGTCTATTTTCAAAGCCCCAATCGGTTCGCCAACCTGTCGCCGAACTTTCCGCATGGACCGGCAGCGAAAGGCGGCACCTATCAGAAGACCCATGGACCGCTCTGTTGCACCGCGGCACTTAATCGCATCGTGCCGTGGTATGTTACGCACATGTGGATGGCCACGTATGACAACGGTTTGGCCGCCACGTGTTACGGACCCTGCAAAGTGACGGCACTGGCGGCGGATCGCGTGCCGGTCGAGATCACCTGCAAGACCGACTATCCGTTCAATGAAACCATCGAGATGTCCGTGCGCCCGGAGCGGGAGGCATCATTCCCTCTCGACCTCCATATTCCCGGCTGGTGCGCCAGCCCCACGCTGCGCGTGAATGGCAAGGTGCTCGCGGTGCAGCCCAACGCCAAGGGGTTTGCACGGATCAGCCGGCGCTGGAAGCCAGGCGACACCGTGAGCTTGCACCTGCCGATGACGGCGGAGGT
>JBAXWO010000782.1:0-1711 GCA_037128375.1 bacterium | reverse complement strand
TCAAAGTAGTAGACTCCGGCCGTTTCATCATACTTTGGCTCCATCGTGAGTGCCAAGGTCAGTTGACTCGCAAACTTCTTATTCACTTTTCCCGCATCCGGGTTCTTCTTGAGCACTTCCTCGCTTTGCTGCAACAACTGCTCCACGGTCTTGCCCAGAGACTTCAGCGTCTCTGCCAGCAGGCCTGGATCGGTGTAATCCTGCATATAGGTCCTGAAATCAGATCTCTCGAGCACGGGAATTAGCCCCCTGATCGTTGACTTCAGGTCTGCCCTGTCCACCTTACCGGTACTGTTTTCGCCCATGGCCGCAAAAACAAAGACCGCAACCAATACCGCCGCTATCCTGCTGGCTGTCATTTCTCCCCTCCTTGGGCATCCGACTGGCAACTCTTAACTGTTCTATCCTGCCTGACGATTGGCAAGAAGTCCCTTCTCCGCCCGCACCGCCCCTCACACGCCGAAATCATGCCTGCACAGGTAATAGGCCACAATGTCATGGCGATAACGTGACAGAAGCGGGGATAAATGTCAAGATCGCCACAACACGAATAAGAAATCGCCGCCGTGGCATATTCTCGTCAGCCTAGCCTTTTTTACTTTCCAAGCAAATAAGCCCCACCGCCCAGCCCGCCAAGGTTTTCAATCGCGCTTGGAACCCATCCTGCCGTTTCCGCCCGCCGTTCATCCTGCCTTCTTTCGATTCGTTCTGCCGATTGAACCAATCAATCCGTATCGGCGAACTGACGGAATAATGGAGGTGCGGGTGGGGAGAGGCTTACCCATCGCCGACACGACTGGCGCGGACGTCATCGGCTCGGAACACATCTCCGAGACCATCCAGTACCGGTCGATGGACAGGAACTTGTGGGTGTGGTTAAGTCTACGGCCCAACCATACGATAGAATCTAACGGGCTTGTTCGTGGCGTCTGTATCGGTGAAGGTATACGTTCCAGCCCCGTCAAGACTGGAGGTGTACAGCCGAATCCATGGCCCAGTTGTCAGGTTTGAGGAAACCTCCAGCCCTACGGGAATCGTCGGCGCGCCTGTGATGGTGCAGGAAATGACTCCCGCTACGTTGTTTAAGGTGCCGAAAGTGGGACTCCAGAGTTTTGTTGGACGCCCGCCGAATGGGTTTGTCCATCCGTTTGTGGCGTTGGGCAGGTAGTATAGGGTGAGGTTGAGGTTGAGGTCGTCGGTAAAGGTTTCAGTGCCTAGTTGCGGCGGCGATCCTTGGAAGTAAATGGATCTCAGATTGTGGCAGGTACTGAAAGCAAAGTTCCCCAGATTGGTGACACTGTTAGGGATTGTAACTTTTGTCAGACTAGTGGCATAGAAAGTCATGTCTCGAATGCTGGTGACGCTATTGGGGATCGTCACACTCGTCAGGCCGGAACCAGCGAAAGCCCAATCCCCAATACTGATGACGCTGTTTGGGATCGCTATGCTCGTCAGGCTCAAGCATTGATCAAAAGCGCTATATTCGATGTGGGTGACAGTATTGGGAATTATTACGCTCTTCAAGCCTATGCAGTGCGAGAACGAAGAGTCTTGAATGATTGTCACGCCGGGTGGTATTGCAATACTGGTTAGTCCTTGGCAGTCTTCGAATGCAGAGGCGCCAATGTTGGTGACGCTGCCAGGGATCGATACGTTGTAAGCGTCTCACCAACCGCATGTCTGCCGGGCGGCGAGGGCCGGATCAAACAGC
>JBAXWO010000781.1:0-1717 GCA_037128375.1 bacterium | reverse complement strand
TAAAACCAACATATCCGCTCGGTTCACGTTTGAGGGGCGAGGAGGGAGCGGTCGTGCTGAATGTGAAGGTCGATTCCAGTGGCGAAGTCGGGGCAATTACTGTGATCGAGTCAAGCGGGTATTCCGGACTGGACAACGCAGCCGTCAAGGCTGTTAGAAAGACAAGATTTCATTCCGCGCTGGGGGCGGGCGTTCCCTGTGCCGGAGATTCGCGGATGACTATACGATTTCGCCTGATAGACTAATTATTCCCGTTCGGGAATAACTGGTCTGCCAAAGGGACGACACATTCCTTGCTGTCATGGGCCGGTGAGTTCACCAGCGTCGACACCTCGGTCAGGACCAGTCCGCGACCGGTCGGGACATCGAGAATCTCCCTGAGGATCGCTTCTCCGGGTCGTGCAGAATCAGCCCATGAGTCCCAGAGTTCTTCAGGCAAGATGACAGGCATTCGATCGTGCACAGGAGCCAGCCAGCCATCCGCCTCGCGAGTGAGGATTGTACACGAAAGCAGGTTTGCTGATGAAGCATTCCCGCTCCAGGACGAATACAGGCCGGCGAAAGCCATTGGCTCGTTGTCCGAAGGATGTATGTAGACCGGTTGTTTGCCGGTGCGTGTCTTCCGCCATTCGTAATATCCGTCGGCCGGGACAAGACATCGGCCGTTGCGAAAGGCTGCCCGGAATGCCGGCTTGACTGCAACGGTCTCTGATCTGGCATTGATCATACGGTTGCCTATGGCCGGGTCGCTCGCCCAGCCCGGCACGAATCCCCATTGGCAATTCCGTAGGGCACGCGCCTCAGCATTCCCGATGATCACGGGAACTTCTTGCATCGGTGCAATGTTGTAGCGTGGGCGGCTGATGTCTGCTGTGATGATGCGTGGCATGAAGACCGCAATCACGCGTTCGGGTTTTGCTATTGTGTATCGACCACACATGACGCCAACCTAGCAGAATCGCCAGAGTTCAGCCAATTATTTGCGTATTGGAATTGTTCAGGTTCTGATACTATTTGGCTGGGTGGGGTGGCGCATCTATCTTAATGGAGCGTTGTTGAGGAGGATTGGATCTGTGCGAAAACTCCTTAAGCCAGTGAGGGAGTGCGCAAAGTGTCCGTTGAATCAGGGATCCTACTGCTGGGGATTCGCCTATCCGCGTGATCAGTGGCGGTCCGGGAAATGTCCCGCTTTTGGAAGTCCAGAGGCACACGGACTGTTTCGCAAATGGGAATCAGATCCTCCCGTCAAAACCCGAAAGCAGATCCTTCAAGAGCGTTTTCCTGGCTGGAAAAGGTTTCCATGCACCGGAAATCTCCAGGGGAGGAAAGGATCCGAATGGCGGCGAATGGTAAAGGCTGGAGTAGGTCGAGTGAGACGAGTTGTGCGGGACGACGTCTGAAGAGCATTCTCTGTTACCAATTATCCTGGAGCTTCCATGCAACACGATCCTAAGGCGGCATCTCAAGAAAGAGCGATCCTCGTGCAAGTCGTTACGAGGGGGCCGGACTTCGAATCTGCCGGAGAGTCTCTTGCGGAGCTTGAGCGTCTTGCGGATACAGCCGGGGTGCGGGTAACCGGTAGTATTGTTCAGAGACGTGGCAGGCCCACTCCAGGCTTCTTTGTGGGGGAGGGGAAACTGGCTGATATCAAGATGGCCTGCCAGCGAACAAATGCAAACCTGATCATTGTTGACAATGAACTGTCTCCCGTGCAGGT
>JBAXWO010000780.1:0-1719 GCA_037128375.1 bacterium | reverse complement strand
TTTTCTCAGTCTTGCCGGTGCCGCATGCGCGGAATCGCCAATCAGAACTCAAGGCGAAAACCTTACGTTGACGCTGGCGTTGCCGGAGTCGAAACCTGCAATGACTTTTCGGTTCATCGTGGCGAACACCGGTCAGTCTCCAGAGATTGTCTATGGACCTTTTGCCAACTACACAAGGTTGATCGTGGTTCGGCCGAATGGAGAGAAGAAAGAGGTTTTTAACTGGAAAGAAATGGGGAAGTCTCCGACACCATTGCAGCCTGCTGCCAAGGCGGAATGGGATGTCGATGTCAGGGCATGGATTGAATTCAAAGAACCCGGAGATTATCGAATCTCCTTCAGTGTAAACGGCAGAGAATCGAACCAAATCGTTGTGATCAAAGACAAGACTCCGAACCAAGCGTCGGATGCGACTTCGGAACCCGCGCCGGGCGCGGCTTCCTCAGCGCATCAACGCTGACGTTGGCTGAATGAAAGCGTGAAGAAACAGGAAGTGACAAACGTCTCTACGGCTAAATGGCAGAGGAGAGGGAAATGAAGACACTCGTAGCAACCGTACTGGTGTGTTGCCTAGCCGGCAGCACGGAAGCATCCTTGATCATCGAGCGATCAGTTGAGTGGCTCTGTGATTTCTCAGACGCTATGGGCGTGTATAGTGTGGCCTCGAACTCGGTGGTGGCCACAAATCAGAATGGCAGACAACGGTGGACGTACACTCTGCAACTGTCAGAGCCCCTGAAAGGGAATCCGCCGAAGGAGTGCAAGTCCGAATTCAGCACGCACGGTTCGGCCGCGACAAACGGGGACTCGATTCAGGGTGGAGATCAGGTGCTTGTGAGTTTCCAGACTCAACAGTCATCCTCCCCGACGATACTGCATCAGATCAACCTGGCGAGACCTTGGCACGCCGGGGCTGGTTATGTTGCTGTCACGGCCCAGTTCAGTGTTCTGCTTGACGGGAAGCAAATTACGGAACTGGTACGGGCGCGTTTGAAGAAACAATCCGGCAGGCTGCCGCCAGCAACGAACGGACCACATCATGGCAGCCATGTCGAAGTGCCGCCCGACACTCAAGCATGGAAAGCACTTTGGGCAGGAAGTGTTTGCAGCCTCCTTGTACCTGACGATCTCAAGACAATTTCGCCGAAACAGAAAGAGCAGCCAACAAAGCCTCGCACCGTACCGTGAACCCTGGCGGGTTCACGTCCGGTGAAGGCAATCGTTCGGAACACATGAAGACACTAATCACAGGAATGATGATACTTGCTGGACTGGTCGCCAGTTCATGCCTGGGGCAAGGCACAAACAGTGCGGCCACAGCACCGGATATCGGCAGATTGACAAATGGGATGCCATACGCTGAGTTTCAGACTGCGATCGGCATGGCCGGAGAGAACATGCCGCAGCCGTCACCAATCGAGGCACATTGCCTGTTCGATCTGGATGGCAAGTTCATCGTCGCCGCTGTTCGCACCGAGCCGAAACCAGCCGTCGTTGTGCAGTTCTGGGTACGAGAAGACAACATGACCAGACAACAACGCAGGGAGAAACGGCACGAGGCCACGAGGACGGCAGTTGTGAGACCGCACAGAATTCAGACAAATGCAGTTCCGAACAAAGCGTCGGAACCTATCGGCGCTACCGCGCCTCAGGTTCAACGCTGACGTTGAACGGAACCGCTCCGCGGAAAAGAATGAAGAAATAAGAAGAAATAATCGG
>JBAXWO010000078.1:0-8561 GCA_037128375.1 bacterium | reverse complement strand
GAACGTGAATGTGAGAATTGACTCCCCGTTGCCGCCTAGGTATGATGGGTGCGTTGCGGGAAAAATAGGGGGTGCCTGATGATCTTCGGAATTATTGTTGCGGCCGGCAAGAGTGAGCGCATGGGGTCCGATGTCGACAAGGCGTTTCTTTCCCTGGGCACCCGGCCGGTGCTGGCTTATTCCCTGCTCGCCTTCGAGCAGTGCCCCATGATCGACGGTGTCGTGCTCGTGGTGCGCAAGGACCGGATGGACTCGGCGCGCGGGTTGGCCCAGATTTTCGGGTGCGACAAGGTGCGCAAGATCGTTGCCGGCGGCCTGTCGCGGCAATTGTCCGTGATGAACGGCCTGGCCGAATTGGGTGACGACGTCCGCATGGTGGTGGTGCACGACGGTGCCCGTCCCTGCGTCACTTCCGACCTCATTTGTGAAACGATCAAGTCGGCCAAACGGCACGGCTCCGGGGTGGCGGCTGTCAAAATCACCGACACGATCAAGGAAGTGGACCGTGGCATGGTGGTGGCGCGGACCGTGGACCGGAAGAAACTATGGGCGGTGCAGACTCCTCAGTCCTTCAAGGTGGAGTTATTGACCCGGGCTTACGGGAACGTAGAGAAGAAGAAACTTGCCATTACCGACGAGGCCTCGGCGGTCGAGGCGCTTGGCGAACCCGTTCATCTGGTCCCGGCGCCGCTGGCGAACATCAAGATTACGACGCCCGAAGACCTGGCGTTGGCGGCGATGATTCTCAAGGTGTAGTCCGGGGGGGCGTATGGCGAGCGTCAAGTATGCGGTCTGTGGCGATATTCATGGCAATTGGGAGGCCCTCAGTGCCGTGCTTGAGGACGCCGAGGGGCAGGGCGCGACCCACTTCGCCTGTGTGGGGGACATCGTGGGGTACAACGCCAATCCCGCGGAATGCCTGCGGAGACTCCGCGAACTGAAGACGGTGTGCGTGAGGGGCAATCACGACCATTACTGTTCCCATGATGAATGCATCCGTGATTTCCATCCCCTGGCGGCGAACGTCGTGGACTGGACTCGGAACCAGCTGAACGACGACGAAGTGGACTTCCTGCGCCAGCAGAAACTGGTGCGCGTGGTGAACGGGTTCACCCTGGTGCACAGCACGTTGGACATGCCCGAGAAGTGGGGCTACGTCTTCGACGAACTCGAGGCCGAGTCCAATTTCAGTTATCAGTCCACCAGCGTCTGTTTCTACGGCCACACGCATCAGCCGGTGGTGTTCGAAAAGGCTGGCGGATTCGTCCGGCGCACGAACGGGCCCCGGAATTCGATCCAACTGGGCAAGAAATACTTCATCAATGTCGGCAGCGTCGGCCAACCGCGCGATGGGGACTGCCGCGCCTCGTACGCGTTGTACGATACGGTGGCCCGGGAAGTGCACATGCGCCGCGTGGCCTACGATATCGAGACCACGCAGAAGAAGATTATCGCCGCCGGGCTTCCCGAACGGCTGGCGGCCCGCCTGCAAATGGGGGTGTAAGGGTGTCTGCCCTGCCGCCACGTACGTTGTTTATCCTGGTGGACGGTCTGGGGCTCGGGCCGCCCGACCCCCTGCTCAACCCGATCTACGGCGGGTACTGCCCCGTTCTCCAGCGCCTGTTGGACGAGCGGGCACTGCCGATTGATGCCGGGATGGGAGTGGCGGGGATCCCCCAAAGCGCCACCGGTCAGACCGCCCTGATGACCGGGGTCAATGCCGCCCGTGAAATGGGGCGGCATGTCGAGGGGTTCCCCGGTCCCACCCTGCGGGAGATCATCCGCACCCGCAACCTCTACGACCAACTGGCCGCCCTGGGGTTCACCTCAACCTTCGCCAATGCCTATTATTCGTTGGATATGGACGAGGTGCGGGCGCGCCGGGTGCAATCGGTGACGACGGTTTCGGCGTTGAAGGCGTTTGACCGGGTGCGCGACACGGCCGCCATGCTGGATCATCGAGCCGTCTATCAGGATCTCACTCGTGAAAGCCTTCGGGAGCGCGGTTACACCGGGCCGCTGGTGACGCCTGCGGAGTCGGCCCGCGATCTCTTGGCCCTTGCCGCGGAATACGACTTCACGCTGTTCGAGTATTTCCAGACCGACCGGGTGGCTCATAAAGGCGACCGTGAGTCTGTGAACCGCATTCTGGCGTTGTTCGATGAATTCCTGGCGGGGGCGGTCCAATTCGCGGAACAACCGGGGCATTTATTTCTGATGACGAGCGACCACGGCAACATCGAGGAATCGGGCTCGTCGTCGCACTCCGTCAACCCCGTTCCGCTGGTGGCCCTCGGCCACGGTGCGGAGCGGTTGCGGGAGCGAATCCGAAGCGTGACGGACCTGACGCCGGCGCTGGTGGAACTCTACGCGGAGTCAAGGGCTGCGGGGACGCGGCCATCGGTCGCGCAATCAACGAAATCCGGGGGGGGCGTTAAATCAGCATGAAGGCAGAACGGGATAGTCGGGATCTGATTCAGCGCGTGGCGGAAAGCGGCGCGGCGAGCGAAACTGAACTTGTGGAGTTGCTGGAGTGCAGGGGAGATGCGGTGTCGGCCTTGTACGCCGCAGCCGATCGGGTCCGGCAGGAAAATATGGGCGATGAAGTTTTTCTGCGGGGCATCATCGAGTTTTCCAACTATTGTCGGCGGAGTTGTGACTATTGCGGTATCAGGGGGCCCAACCGCGAGGTACAGCGCTATCGGATGGCTCCGGATGAGATTGTCGAGACGGCCCTTCGCGCCGGCCAGTTGGGTAACACCACCGTCGTCCTTCAATCAGGGGAAGATCCCTGGTTTACCTGCGAGCGGCTCGTCGGGGTTCTTCAGGAAATCAAGCGGCGCTCAACCCTGGCGATCACCTTGTCAGTGGGGGAGCGGCCGTTCGAGGAGTTGGTCCAATTCCGGCAGGCGGGCTGTGACCGGTATCTGCTGCGCTTCGAGACCTCCGATCGGGGCCTTTTTCAGGCGGTTCATCCGGACGACGATTACGATGAGCGACTGCAGTGTTTGCGGGATCTTCGCCGGGCGGGGATTCAGGTGGGCAGCGGCTTCATGATCGGTTTGCCGGGGGGCACGCTGGCGACGATTGCGCGGGACATTCTGTTCGCCACGGCGCTGGAACTCGACATGATCGGGTGCGGTCCGTTCCTCTCCCATCCCGGGACGCCCCTTGCGGGGCGGGGTGGGCTTGAGGACCGGGAGGTGGCGTTCAAGACCATTGCACTGTTGCGGCTGCTCAATCCCCGTGCCCACATTCCCGCCACCACGGCGTTTGATGCGCCGGTGAAAGGAGGGCGGGATCTCGTTCTGACGCGCGGAGCGAATGTGTTTATGCCGAACGTGACGCCGCAAAAATACCGGGCCTTGTACCAACTCTATCCCAACAAACCCTGTGTAGATGAAGACAGCGGCCAGTGCGCACAGTGCGTGGTCGGTCGCGTCGCGCGCTTGGGTCGTCGGATCGGCCAGGGCCCGGGCGATAGCCGGAGATAAGAATTCCGTACTCCAAGTTCAGGATTTGAGGCTTCTGATTTCACGGATTAACGATTTGAAGCTTCCATGGCCCTTGACGATTCCGGCGTGGAGTTGTGTACTTGTACCTCAAATAAAGGGGCGGGTTGGTTTGGCCGCTCTTTTGCCTGGGAGAGGGAGACGACATGGATAACCAGCAAACGCAATTCATCAAGGATACATGCCGGCAGGTGGGCAACGACCGGGCGCGGCTCATGGACGTCGCGCGCGAAGTTCAGGCCCGACTGGGCTGTATTGACGGACAGGCCCTGGATCTGATCGCGCAGGAACTCGCCATGCACCGGGTTGAGGTGGAAAGCCTGGTCTCGTTCTACGCCTTTCTTTCCGGCAAACCGAAGGGGGCGACGGTCATCCGGCTCTGCGATGATATCGTGGACGTCATGCAGGGCGTGGAGCGTGTGGCGGAAGTTTTCAGCCAGGAACTCGGCATCCAGCCCGGCGAAACCACCGCCGACGGCCGGATCACCCTGGAATGGACGCCCTGCATCGGGATGTGCGACCAGGCTCCGGCGGCGCTGATCAACGATATCGTGGTGACCCAGCTTGACGGGGACAAGGCCCGCGCGATGGCGCGGCTGGTCAAGGCGGGGGGGGCCTCCCCGGACCTGGTGAAGACGTTGGGCGACGGCAACAACGCCCACGAACTCGTCCGGTCGGCGGTGCATAACAATATTCGCGCCAGGGGCCCGGTGGTGTTCGAAGCTTTCGAGTCGGGGACGGCGCTCAGGAAGGCGCTGGCCATGACCCCGGCGGAAGTGGTGCGCGACGTCAAGACCTCGAGGCTGCGCGGGCGTGGCGGTGCGGGATTCCCCACCGGGATGAAGTGGGATTTCACGCGCCAATCGAACGGCGCCAATCGCTATGTCATCTGCAACGCCGACGAAGGCGAGCCCGGCACCTTCAAGGATCGCGTGATGCTCACCGAGTGCCCCGATCTCATGCTCGAGGGGATGACCATTGCCGGGTATGCCGTGGGGGCGGCCCACGGCATTCTCTACCTGCGCGGCGAGTACGCCTACCTGAATGCGTTTCTCGAAGACGCGCTGGCGGCGCGGCGGGCCGCCGGCTGGCTCGGGGCGAACATCGCGGGCAGGAAGGGATTCGATTTCGATATCCGGATCCAGATGGGCGCCGGCGCCTATGTCTGCGGCGAGGAAACCTCGCTCATCAGCTCCTGCGAGGGCCTGCGCGGCGATCCCAAGACCCGGCCTCCCTTCCCGGCCCAGAAGGGCTATCTGGGCTGTCCCACCGATGTGAACAATGTGGAAACGTTCTGCTGCGTGGCCAGGATTCTGGACAAGGGGCCCGGCTGGTTTGCGCAGATGGGATCCAAGGGCAGTCCCGGCACCAAGGTTCTGAGCGTATCGGGCGATTGCCGCCGGCCGGGCGTCTACGAAGTGCCGTTCGGAATTCCGCTCAGGGATCTGCTCAAGCTCGCGGGCGGCGAACAGGCCGCGGCGGTGCAGGTCGGCGGGCCGTCGGGACAGATGGTGGGCCCCGCCGATTTCCACCGGACCCTCTGCTATGACGATCTCGCCACCGGTGGCGCGATCACGGTCTTCGGCCCGGAGCGCAATCTGCTCGACGTGGTGCGGAAGTTCAACGCGTTCTTCCTCGAGGAAAGTTGCGGATACTGCACTCCGTGTCGCGTGGGCAACCGGCTCATGAAGGACTGCCTGGACCGCATCGCGGCGGGCAAGGGCGAACCGTGCGATCTGGATTACCTGCAGGCGCTGGGGCAGGCCATGAAGGTGACCAGCCGTTGCGGACTCGGCCAGACCGCCTGCAACCCGGTGCTCACCACGCTCAAGAACTTCAAGCCGATGTACGACCGGCTGGTAACGGCGAATGCGGATAAATGGCAGCCCGGGTTCGATATCAAGGCGGAACTGGCGCAGGCCGAGGCCGTCGCGGGGCGATCATCGGTGCATTTCTGAGGAGAATAACCCAATGAGCGACACCATCACGTTCACGATAGACGGTAAAACGATCACGGGTCGTCCGGGCATGACGATTCTCGAGGCGGCGGATCAGGGCGGGGTGTATATCCCGCGGCTTTGCAAGGGGCCGGACCTCAAGCCGCGCGGGGCCTGCCGCGTCTGCACGGTCATGGTCAACGGCCGCCCGCAATCAGCCTGCACCCAGCCCGTCGCCGAGGGGGCGGTGGTGGAGAACGACACGCCCCAGTTGAAGGAGCTCCGCCGCAGCCTGATCGAGATGCTGTTCGTGGAGGGCAATCACTTCTGTCCGTTCTGTGAGAAGAGCGGCAGTTGCGAACTGCAGGCCCTCGCGTACCGATTGGGCATCCTCGCCCCGCGCTACCCCTACGCGTTCCCCCAGCGCGAGATGGATGCCTCGCATCCGGACCTGATGATCGATCGCAACCGGTGCGTGCTGTGCGGACGGTGCGTCAACGCCTCCCGTGACGTGGACGGTAAAACGGTTTTCGAGTTCGTCGGCCGTGGTCCCCACAAGCGCATCGCGGTGAACGCGGAGGCCGGGCTGGGCGGCACCAACGCGGAGGGCTGCGACAAGGCCATGGAGGCTTGTCCGGTGGGCTGTATTCTTAAGAAACGAGTGGGGTATGCGGTGCCCATCGGGCGCCGGCAGTATGACCACAGGCCGATCGGTTCGGAGATTGAGGTGAAACCATGACGCAACCCAAACCCAAAGTCGCGACGGCGTCCCTGGCAGGCTGTTTCGGATGCCACATGTCGCTGCTCGACATTGACGACCGCATCCTTCAGTTGATTGACCTTGTCGACTTCGACAAGTCGCCGATCGACGATATCAAGGAGTTCACCGGGCGGTGTGCCGTGGGACTCATCGAGGGCGGCTGCTGCAACGAGGAGAATGTGCGCGTGCTTCGTGACTTCCGCAAGCATTGCGACATCCTTATCGCCGTGGGCGAATGCGCCATGATGGGCGGACTGCCGGCCCTGCGCAACACCATTCCGCTCAAGGAATGCCTCGACGAGGCCTATCTCAACGGGACGACGGTGTACAACCCGACCGGGATCATTCCCTCCGACAAGGAACTGCCGTTGCTCCTGAACAAGGTGTTCCCGATCCAGGAGGTGGTGAAGGTGGATTATTTCCTGCCCGGCTGCCCGCCCCCGGCGGACACCCTCTGGCAGGCGTTGGTGGCGTTGCTCACGAACAAGCCTTTGGAACTGCCATACGAGTTGATCAAGTACGATTGAGGGCGAGGTTACATGAAGACCAAGACCGAACTTAAGCGGGTGATTATCGAACCGGTGACGCGTGTGGAAGGCCACGGCAAGGTATCGCTCCTGCTGGATGAGAAGAACCACGTCAAACAGGCGCGCCTGCACATCGTGGAGTTCCGCGGATTCGAGCGGTTTATCCAGGGGCGGCCCTATTGGGAAATCCCCGTTCTCGTGCAGCGCCTCTGCGGCATCTGTCCCGTCAGCCATCACCTGGCGGCGGTCAAGGCCATGGATGTGATTGTGGGTGCCGACAAGCTGACGCCCACCGCCGAGAAGATCCGGCGGTTGATGCATTACGGGCAGATGTTCCAGTCGCACAGCCTGCACTTCTTTCACCTTGTCTCGCCGGACGTGCTGTTCGGGTTTGACGCCGACGTGGCCATCCGGAACGTCGTCGGGGTGGCCCGGAAGTTTCCCGAGCTGGCGGTGCAGGGCGTGATGATGCGCAAGTATGGCCAGGAGATCATCAAGGCCACCGCCGGCAAGAAGGTTCACGGGACCGGCGCGATTCCCGGCGGGGTCAACAAGAACCTGTCCATCGCGGAACGCGACGGCTTTCTGAAGGATATCGACCAGATGCTCGCCTGGGCCCGCTCCGCCCTGAAGCTGGCGAAGGACTACACGGTGGAGAACCTGGCGATGCTCGCGCCGTTCGGGTCGTTCGACTCCAACCACCTGTCGCTGATCCGCCAGGATGGCGCCATGGACCTGTACCACGGCAATCTGCGCGCCATTGATGCGCAGGGGAAGAAAATTTTCGATCAGGTTGATTATCAGGGCTATACGAATCATATCGCCGAGGAAGTCAAGGACTGGTCCTACATGAAGTTCCCGTTCATCAAGAGCCTGGGCCCGGACAAGGGATGGTACCGCGTGGGCCCGCTGGCGCGGGTGAACACGGCGGACTTTATCGACACGCCCGAGGCGGAACAGGCGCGGAAGGACTTCATGGCCGTCACCCACGGCAAACCGAACAACATCTCCATGGCCTATCACTGGGCGCGCATGATCGAGACGCTGCACTCCATCGAGAAGATTCGCGACCTGCTCCATGACCCGGACCTGCAGGGGAACGACCTGGTGGTGAAGGGGCAGCGACGGGAAGAGGGCGTCGGGTTGATCGAGGCTCCGCGCGGTACCCTCTTCCATCATTACCGGGTGAACGACCGGGACCAGGTGACGATGGCCAACCTGATTGTCTCGACCACGAACAACAATACGCCCATGAATCTTGCGGTGGAAAAGGTCGCCCAGGATCACATTTCCGGGAAGGCGACGATTACCGAGGGCCTGTTAAACCGCATTGAAGTGGTCATTCGTGCCTACGACCCTTGCTTGTCCTGCGCCACCCACGCCATGGGGCGCATGCCGCTGGTGGTGGAGTTGTTCGATCACGAAGGCCATCTGGTGGAGCGGAAGGAAAAGTCCTGAACCCCGAACCCCGGAACCCGTCATGCGCTCAGTATTGCTCATAGGTTATGGGAACCCGGGCCGGCTGGATGACGGGTTGGGCCCGCAACTGGCCGTGGAATTGGGCGGGCGGGGCATTCCGGGGCTGACGGTGGACTCGGACTACCAGCTTACGGTCGAGGATGCCGACAGCGTGGCGCGGCATGAGGTGGCGGTGTTCGCCGATGCCGCTGCGGCGGGAAGCGAGCCGTTTTATTTCCGGAAGCTGGCGCCCGGCGGGTCGTCGGGGATCGGCAGTCACAGCGTTGAACCGGCCGAGGTGCTGGCGTTGTCGCAAACGCTGTTCAACCGGCTGCCGGAAGCGTATGTTCTGGGCATCCGGGGGTAT
>JBAXWO010000779.1:0-1722 GCA_037128375.1 bacterium | reverse complement strand
AACGCACCCATCATACCTAGGCGGCAACGGGGAGTCAATTCTCACATTCACGTTCAGATAAACAGGGTCACGTTGGACTCATCCGCCGCGCCGAGGAAGGAGGCCACGCCGCCTACCTCGAGACCGTCGATCAGTTCTTCGCGTTTGATTCCCATCACATCCATGGACATCGAGCAGACGACCAGTTTGACCCCAGCCGCCCGCGCGGAAGCCATCAGGGTCGGCAGATCGTCGACGCACTTGGTTTTCATCACGTATTTCATCAGGGCGGTTCCCACGCCGCCCATGTTCAGGTTCGAGAGTTTCAACGCCCCGGGACCCTTCGGCATCATCATCCCGAACATCCGGTCCAACAGTCCCTTGCCGGCGGCCTGCGGCCCCTTCTTCCGCAAGGCGTTAAGCCCCCAGAAGGTGAAAAACATCGTCACCTCGCTACCCATCGACAGGGCGCCGTTGGCAATGACAAAGGCGGCCAGCACCTTGTCCAATTCTCCGGAGAACACCACGAAGGTTTTTCTATCTTTCCTGATCAAGCTTCCCCCTTCCGCCGCCGGGCCAACCCCTTTGCGAAGTCGCGCCACCGTCACGGCCTTGTCCTGTCGGACTTCCACAACGACATGCCCGTTCCGATGGCACCAGGCCTGAACATCGCCGGTGAAACCCGGGTCGGTGGCGCGGATGATGATTTCATCACCCGCCGCCAGGCTGCCCATCTCATCTTTCAGACGTTTGATCGGGCCGGGGCACTGCAGTCCGGAACAGTCCACCTCAACCCGCTTCCCCGCCGGCGCGGCGACGGTCGCCTGTTTCTCTTCCGCATAGGGCAGCACCGCCACTTCCGGCGGGCCCCCGCACACCTGGCTTTCGTGATAACTGCAGAAGGTCAGCGACCCGCCAGCCAGCGTCATCACCTGGGAAAACCCGCGCTGCTTCAGCAGGCGGTACGCCAGGTAACTCCGGAACCCGACCTTGCAGTAGAGGTAGACCGGTTTGTCGCGGGGAATCCGATCCAGTTGCGAGCGCAATTTTCCCAAGGGGATGTTCACCGCGCCGGGAATGTGGGAGAGTTCGTATTCCTGCGGGCCCCGCACATCCAGCAGGAAAGCCCCGGCGGTCTTCTCGGGAAAGTCTTCGGCATACCAGAACCTGACGTCCCCCTTCAGGAGGTTCGAGGCCACAAAGCCGGCCATGTTGACCGGATCCTTGGCGGAACCGTACGGCGGGGCGTAGGCCAGTTCCAGGGTCTCCAGATCATGCACCGTCAGTCCGGCCCGGATAGCCGTCGCAAAGACATCCAGACGCTTGTCCACCCCGTCATAGCCCACCACCTGGGCCCCGAGCAGTTTGCCTGTTTCCGGCGCAAACAGCACCTTGATGTGCAGGGGCGCCGAACCGGGATAGTAGCCGGCATGTCCCGAAGGATGCAGGTAGACCTTGAGATATGGCCGGCCCGCCCGCTTCAAAAGCTTCTCGGACGCGCCCGTCCCGCCGCCCGTCATGTCGAAGACCTTGACGATCGCCGTGCCCTGGGTCGCCGTGTAAACCGTGTCCCGCCCGCAAAGGTTCTCCCCCACGATCCGGCCCTGGCGGTTGGCCGGACCGGCCAGCGGAATCACGGCCGACTCGCCGGTGATCGCTTCCATCACCTCGATCGCATCGCCCGCCGCATAGATGTCCGGGTCCGAGGTGCGCAGATGGGCGTCCACCTTGATCCCGCCGCGA
>JBAXWO010000778.1:0-1730 GCA_037128375.1 bacterium | reverse complement strand
ACACGCTTCAGGCTTCCCGTCCGGTTCCAGAGCATGCCGGATTCGAGCACCAGCAGCGGCGCCGGCGTATGCGCCGACTCCGGCGTGACCAGCAACACCCAATCGCCCTCCTCGACGGCGGTCTGAACCCGCATCTTAACGCCGCGCCATTCCAGGTGGACTTCCGTGTACGATCCGTCCGTCGCGTGCGGACCCGGGCGGACGTGCTCCTCCTCATGCCCGCCCTTGCCGAACAGCGCCTCCTTCAAGTGAACGCCGTCAATCGGATGGCGAAGTCCGAGATTGATAGCAAACGCTTCCGGCAGCAACACGTGCGACAGCACGCTGCGGGTGTTCCACGTGTTCCATCCGCGGGCGAGGCTGGCTTTCAGGTCTTCGTACTGCTTAAACATGCAACCCTCCATTGCGTTCCACCCCTTCGCTCCACACGGCGCGCTCATGGGTACTGTTGTTCGGACGATGCAAGGTCATCCAGAACCGCCCGCCAAAATCACGAAACAGCATGCCGTGTCCACCGTCCTGCGCGAAGATTGCCTCTGCGGATTTTCCTCTATCGCTGCGCCAGTTCCCGGGACAGGTCGAAGTAGAGCTTGACCGCCGGCCCCGGCACGTTCCAGGGAATGTGGTTGCCAACGCACATCATGTAGCCGCGGCTCATACGGCCGGTCTCCGCCATGCGCTCGACCATGGCGCGGATTTCCGCCGGGTTGTTGCGCATCAGAATGCGGTTGTCGCCCTCGCCGGCAAGGAAACAATCCGTGTGACGCCGCGCGATCGCCTTGTAGTCCGTGTACGGTTCGCTGATGATTCCCAGCGCCCCCAGGGCCATGATGTCGTCCGCGTAGGCATCCATGCAGCCGTCGGACATGAAAACAACGTCCTTGCCGCCCGCCTTCAGGATGCCCCACAGCTCCTCGTAGGCGGGGAAGATGAAACGCTTCATCCACTGCGGACTGCACACCGGACCGCGGCTCATGACGATGTCGTCATGGCAGGTCACCCGGTCTATCGGCAGGCGCGCGAAGACGCGGAAGACGCGGCGGTTGATCTCCAGGAACTCGTCCATGATCCGTTCGAATCGGGGATCCAGGCAGCACTCGAGAAACAGTTCCCATCCGAAGGTCAACAGCGGCCACATGAACATCGTATTGTAAAACCAGCCGTCGGTCGCCCGGCCCGGCGGATTCCCGCCGAACAGGTGCGGCCAGAACTTTTGCATATAGCGGAGGATCGCCTCCTCGCTCCTAAAGTCCAGGTTCATGATCACGTGCGGCCAGTCCGTGAAGTCGCCCTTCTCCAGCGGGCTGAATGCGAAGACATCTTCCGGGGTCTTGAAGAAGGCCTCGCCATGCTGGAAGGTGGCTGTTTCACCGTCGCCCCAGCGGACCGTGTGCGCCTCTTCATTCGAACTGGGCCCGCCCTGTCCATCCAACCTGGGACGAGGAATGGGGGCATCCTGCTCCGGCACATGCAGGGAAAGTTCGGGATAGCGTTCCCTCAGCTTGAGCCGGCACTGGCGCGGATGCTCGTAGTAGTCAACGCCGGCCAGGAACGTCTCTGCGTCAGGATTGGACCAGTGTTCCCAATGTACCATCTGCTTCGGACCGCGCCCGTGCAGCGTCTCATAGAAGGTGTCCATCATGTCTTCCTTTCCAGATCCCGAATCGCGGCGCCAATTATTTCAGCATGAATTCGACGACCGGGATTACCGTTTGGGGCGGCTTCTGAGG
>JBAXWO010000777.1:0-1731 GCA_037128375.1 bacterium | reverse complement strand
CCAGCACCGGATCGCCCGGGAAGAACTCCCGTAACAGCGGCCCGTCGAACTGCTCCTGAAACACCTCGCTCAACATCGCCGCATCACCACGCGCGATCGCGTTGAACGTCTCCTGATGGGCACTCCCGGCCAACGTCCCAGTCCCCGGCGCCGACAACATGGTCAGCAGCCCGCCAGTCGCCGCGATCGTGATCTGCCGGTCAAGGTAATCAATATGTTCCTGGAACGGCGGCTTGTCGCCACCCCCGTTCACATACTTCAGGTCACTCCCATTCGGCAGGTACCCGCGCCCATCCGACAGGATATCAGCCGCAATGGTCTGGTACGCGGACTCCTTGGACTCCGGCACGTTCGGCGGACCAATCACGAACACCGACGGGATCCCGTACACCTCAAGAAACGAGTCCCAGTCCCGCTGACTCAGATTCTTGCGCAAATACAGGATCGCCAACATCCGGTCAATCGCCACCGAGTCCGTCACCAGGAAATTGCCGGCATCGACCGGCTCCCCCCGGTTCACCCCGCTCCGCGCCTCCCGATTGTACTCCCACTCCCCAAACATCCCATCCCGCACCCAGAACCACTGCTCAACCGGCTCCAGCCGCGTCACCATCCCACTGGCATCCAGATGCTTCTCCACATGCGAATACCCACGAAACACCCCGGAAAAGAGGAACGATACCGCATCCCGGAAATTCTCCACCCGATCATACGCCTCCCGCAAAAACGCCGCCTGTTCCTCAGCAAGCACCCGATCCCCTGGTCTCTGGTCTGCAGTCTGCGGTCTGCAGTCTCCGGCAGTGCCTACCGGCACTTGCCGGATATCCCAGTCACAACCCAACATCGCCGCCCGCCGCCGATGCACCACCGCATGGATCATCGCGTCAGACCGCTCCATGTAGTGGTAAAACCACTGCAAATCGGCAAACGCCCCCCGCTCCCCAGTCTCCAAAAGACTCACCACCCGCGGCAGATTCATCCCCCGAAGCGGATTGTAATTATCCCGCCAAGCATTGTTCTTGAACCCATTGATCTCGATCATACCCCTTCCAAAAAAATCAACGGGCACACCCCTCTTTCCAAACAGGCACCATATTCCTCCGATACGTTCGCTTTTGGTCAATGTCCGTCTCCAACGCGCAGTTCTTCGCCCTTGCATTTCGTTTCGCGGCCCGCTACGGTCCCCACAGTTCGTTGTCGATGCGGGGCGACAAGGGGCAGAAGGAGAAGTTCCATGCATCTTGATCGTCTTTCGTTCCGCCCCGCCAAGCCAACGGTGATTCTTGCGGCCTGCGCAACCCTCGCCATTCTCGTTCTGACGACCCTCGCTTTCACCGCGGACAATTTCATCGACTCCCGCCAGACCCGCCTGGTCGACCGTCTCCTCGCCAATTGCGCCGCCGGGCCCGATGCTCTTGTCGAACGGCTCCGCTTCGCCCAGGTGCAATATATCGAAATCGTCCCGCCCGACCCTGAGCGTCCGCTGACCCAATCCTGCGGTCTGATCGCCTTCGAACCCAAAACCTTTCCTGAGGATTTCCTCAAGGGGCTGGTCTACGACGTTGAAGACGGGATTCCGTTCTACACCCTTATCGTGGAGGAAGACCCCAAGTCCCGTGAAATCCGCTTTCTTGCTGGTGACGTGACTCCAATCTATACCCTCAAACCCGCGCCCGATTACGATTCCCGCTGGCTGGTCCGGCTCTGCCGGCCCGATACCTACGACGCCAA
>JBAXWO010000776.1:0-1733 GCA_037128375.1 bacterium | reverse complement strand
CTCGATTGCCACGAATGCGGTTGCGTATGAGTATAACGCGATGCCTTGGCGTTTCGGCGCTGCCGCGCCCAGTGGTGACTGGTCCTACCCGGCCGATGGCGCGATCGACGAAGTGCGCCTGTCGAGCACGGCACGCACAGTAGACTGGCTCTGGGCGGAATACATGAACGTGGCATCGAACAGCACGTTGGCGGCGTATGGCGCGGTCAAGGCAGTTGTGCCGGGAGGAAGATAGCCAGTGAAGCAAGTTTTTTTAGGTATGCTGGTGGTGCTGGTGGTGCTGAGCGGCCTCGCGTGGTGGATCAGGCCCAAGCCGGTTCAGGATGGGAAGACCGTGCTCACCTGGTGCAGCGACGACAACCCGGCGCGGCGCGAGCAGATCGCGCTGTTCAACCGACTCTATCCGCAATACCGGTTGCAGTTGGATCCGGGCAACAACGGCATGGAGAAGGTGATCGTGCAGTCCATGGCCGGGGTGGGGCCGGATCTTTTCGACATTTATCAGCCCGGGGCCTGCATCGAGACCGGAATCGCGTGGGACATCACGGATGCCCTGCGCAAAGCGGACGTGGACTTTACGAACGACGTGTGGGAGGTGGTGCACCCGTACGTCCTGCAGGACGGCAGGGTCTACGGTTTCCCGCGTAACGCTGCGACGGACGCGGTCTTCTATAACAAGGCCATTTTTGAGCAGAACGGCATCCCCGTGCCCCAGGCGCGGCTGGGCTCGGAGGAATTTCTGGAGCTCGCCCGGAAACTCACCGTCATGGAGCCGAATGGAAGGCCCAAGCACTTCGGTTTTCTCTTTCAATGGTGGCAATGGCAGACGTTCGTATATCAGTGGGGCGGGCATGTGTATTCCGCCGACGGAACGCGCTGTATCGCGGACTGCGCGGAAACGATTGCAGCGGTGCAGTTTATGCACGATCTGATCTGGAAATACAAGGTGTCGCCATCGCCCATTCAGGAGACTGCGATGGCGACCAGCGGCGGATGGGGCACGGGTGCCGTTACGCTTTTCGGCGGGGGCCGTGCCGCCATGGCCCTTGGTGGCCGGTATTGGCTTTGCCTGCTGCGCGACAAGCGGCAGTATCCCGATTTGCGGATCGGCGCCGTGGAAGTGCAGTGCGGACCGGTGCGCCGGTACTGGGGGTATGGCGGGGCCGTGATGATCAACCAGCGGAGCCCCCGGCGCGAACAGGCGCTGGATTTCATGATCTATATGACCGGACGGGAGTACAACGAGCTGATCAATCACCAGGCCGATGCTATGGGTCCCATGAAAAGGTTTGTGGAAACCGATCTATTCCTGCGTGATGCCGCTTATCCGGACGAGGACTACAACCAGGTCTGGCGCGACGTCATGGCGCACAGCGAACCGCGGGAAACGTCGGAGTTCATCAATGGAACCGTGGCCGACCGGATCGTGAGCGAACAACTCGACCTGGTGCGGAACAACCAGAAGACGGCGGCCGAGGCCATGAAGACGGCCGCGCAGCAGATCAACCGTCAGATCGAAAAGAACGTCGGGAAGTTCAAGGCGATGAAAACGCGTTACGACGCGCTCAGGGCCGGAAAGGCAGATTCTCTATGAAGCGTCCACGCAAACGCAGTGATCTGATGCCGGCGATGGGTTTCCTGCTGCCGAATTTTCTGGGGTTCGCCATTTTCTCGGCGTTGCCGATCCTCTTCTCGCTGGTGATCAGCTTTTCCAACTGGAGCCTGCAGAAGGC
>JBAXWO010000775.1:0-1735 GCA_037128375.1 bacterium | reverse complement strand
AGCATTCCGGATTCTGGCCGCGCGAGTCGCAGATTCCGGAGATCGTGCAGCCGGCACTGGACCGCATAGCCGCCGCCGGCATGGGGATCGATCTCAATACCTCCGGCTTGCTTCGTACCTGCAAGGAGATCTATCCGTCGCTGCAGATCCTGAACTTGGCGCGGGAGCGCGGGATTCCCATCAGTTTCGGATCGGACGCGCACGGGCCGCAGGATGTCGGGCGGTATTTTGATCAGGCGCTCAAGTTGGCGAAGGATGCCGGGTACACGCACAGCCTGCGCATGCGCGGCAGGAAGAAAGAGTTGGTGCCGCTGCCGGGTGGGTGATGGGAGTGTGTGGGTGTGTGGGTGGGTTTCAACGGTATTCGATAGCGATCGACAACAATCGGTGGATTGAACGGGAGCAACGAATGAGCAGAAAGCCAAGCAAACACAAACTGGCGCGGGTGTGGTCCGCCGTGGCGATCATGGCTACCCTCTGGCTGGCGGGGGCGGCGGTCGGCTTGGCCGCCGACGCGCCGGCATCGGCTGGTGCGAACGCGCCAACACAGACCGTCGGCAAATTAACGATCAACGGCGCAGGCGCATATGAAGGCGCGATCCGGGACGGCAAGGCCAACGGGAAAGGCACGTTGACGTTCGGGGACGACCGGAAGTACGTGGGCGAATTCAGGGACAATAAGCGCTATGGGCAGGGGGCCTTGACCATCGGCTGGTTCAAGTACGAGGGCGGTTGGCAGGACGACAGTTACCACGGGCAAGGTGCCGAGACGTTGCCCACGGTTATGACGTATGTGGGCGAATTCAAGGACGGCTACCGGTGCGGACAAGGGACCATGACTTTCTCCGATGGCCGGAAGTATGAGGGGGGATGGAAGAGGAACCTGTTTCACGGACCGGGGACGCTGACGGCCAAGGACGGCAAGCAACAAGCCGGCCGTTGGGAGTTGGGCGAGTATCGGGGGCCGGCCGCAGCGAAGCCGGCGAACGCCGGGAGCATGGACCTGCCGTCTGCGGTGCAGAGCCTGGGATCGGATGATTCCAGAGAGGTGCGCGCCGCGCGCTCGGCGCTGATCGCGGCGGGTGAGAGCGGCAAGACACACCTGCGGAAGGCGGTCAGTGAAGCTCAAGGCGACGCTGCGGCTGAAGCGGCCGAGGCCCTGGTCGAACTCGGGGACGCCCCGGGCCTGGCGCTGGCCGTCGAACGGCTTCTCCGCGAGGGTACACCAGTGGTCCGCGTGGACATCCTGCGGGCGATCAATCGCGTGGCGAGCAATCTGGACCTGTCGTTGATGGGCCGTCTCCTCATCTTCGGCACCACGCCGGCGGGGGCCGAACATCGTGAGGCGATCGAGGCCATCGCCGCGACGCGCGCGGGCGGCGCTCTGGATCCGGCGGGGATCGCGGCGCTCTTCGATCAGGTGCAGAAGGACAAGACGTTCGCGGCGCGCGGGATTGTCGAGTTCTTCGCCGAGATCTATGACCGGCGGTGCCAGCGGCGGGCCAACGACTTCAACGCCCTTTTCCCGAAAGGGGTAGACCGGCTCGCGGCCTTGCACGCCTACGCCGAGAAGGCGTCCACGGAAGGGGCATTGGACGAGTGGGGTAACCGCTTCCGTCTCTACAGTCGGGCACTCTCCGCGGACGAGGTCCGCGACCAATACCGCCTGGGGACCGAGCCGGCAGCGCCGAATTCGGCTCCGCCACCGGCTGGCGGCGGCACGGCCGTGCTGGTG
>JBAXWO010000774.1:0-1742 GCA_037128375.1 bacterium | reverse complement strand
GACGATGTGGCCCTGCTGGTGATCGGGTGAGGGGTGAGGAGGGGATACCCACCCCATTAATAAGGAGGTGTTGCATGTGGCGTAAACTGGGAATGAGTGTGGTGCTTGCCGGGTTGGCCGCCGTGGCCAGCGCCGATGTCCGGCTGCCGAAGACGCTGACCGACAACATGGTGCTGCAGCGTGACCGCCCCATCCGGGTCTGGGGATGGGCGGAACCGAACGAGGCGGTAAAGGTGACGCTGGCTGACACAAGCGAGGCGACCCGGGCGGACGCCACGGGCGAGTGGAAGGTCGAACTCCCCGCGCTGAAGGAGGGCGACAACCTGACGCTGACCGTCACCGGCAAGAACACCCTCACGCTCACGAACGTGATCATGGGGGATGTCTGGCTCTGCTCGGGACAATCCAACATGGAGATGACGCTGGGCCAATGCCTGGGCGCCGCGGAGGACATCAAGGCGGCGGACTTGTCGAAGATTCGTTGCATCAAGATCAACCACGTGCAATCCGCCTTCCCGGAACCGGACGCGCCTGCGGCCGGAGCCTGGAAAGTCTGCACGCCGCAGACGGCCGGCGGCTTTACGGCGGCGGGCTTCTATTTCGCCCGAGAGATTCAAGCCAGGACCGGCGTGCCCATCGGCATTCTGGATGACAACTGGGGCGGCACGGCCATCGAGCCGTGGACCGCTCTGGCAGGCCTGGAAATGATCCCCGAGTTGCGCGATGCGGCAGGCAGCAGAAGCAATGCGGCGGCAGCCTACGTCGCGGCCCTTCCCAAACAACTGGATGCCATGGAGCGCTGGTTGGGCGCCGCACGTGCGGCCGCCAGCAATGGAGTTGCGTTGCCTCCCATGCCGGCCGTTACCCCGCATCCCGGCGTTTCGGGGTGGTGCAGCATGTATAACGCCATGGTCCATCCGGTGGTCCGTGCTCCGATCAAGGGCGCTCTCTGGTATCAGGGCGAGGCGAATGGCGGCGAGGGCGAATCCTATTATCACAAGATGCGCGCCCTGATCGGCGGTTGGCGCCAAATCTGGAATCAGGGCGACTTCCCGTTTTATTTTGTCCAGCTCGCCAGTTTTCAAAATGCGAATGACAACCCCGCAGGCGGCGACGGTTGGTCCAAGCTGCGCGAGGCGCAGACCCGGTCGCTGGCCATCACCAATACCGGCATGGCGGTGATCATCGACACCGTGCCGCTCAAGGAGGCGGGGGATATTCACCCCAAGAACAAGTATGATGTCGGCCTGCGTCTCGCGCGCTGGGCGCTGAACCGCGACTACGGACAGAAGGCTCTGGTGGTTTCAGGTCCGATCTTCAAAACCATGAAAGTCGAGGATGGCAAGATTCGCCTATCGTTCGACCCTGCCGGATCAGGCCTCATGGTTGGAGTCAAGGAAGGACGCGAACCTGCCGTCGCGAGCCTGGAAGGCCCGCTCAAGCGTTTCGCCATTGCCGGCGAGGACAAGCGGTGGGTTTGGGCCGACGCCGTCATTGACGGACAGACCGTCGTGGTGTCGGCCGACACCGTGCCGAATCCGGTTGCGGTTCGCTACGCCTTTTCCATGAACCCGGCCGGCGCCAACCTGTACAATCGTGAAGGGCTCCCCGCCTCGCCGTTCCGGACGGACGCATGGTAGATCACGGCATTAACCGCGAGCTGAGTAAAAGGGATAACGCTCTGAATGTTCGGATGGTTTCTTGCTTAACCAGCGCTTATACATCCAGAGCCAGTATTCCGG
>JBAXWO010000773.1:0-1744 GCA_037128375.1 bacterium | reverse complement strand
GGCATCCCGTCCATGTTTTCGAGGATCCAGGACAGGCGTTCGCGGGATAGCGGGTCGCCCAGCCACCAGAAGAACGGCACGATTCCATAGCCCGCCGGCGGTCGCGCAAAGCCGGTGCGCAGTTGGGTGCAGGACGGTGTTCGATCAGTCACGACGGGCTCCCCTGTGTCGGACTCAGTCATCTTCATCTGTTTGTACTCAACAATCGCGCTTCGATGATCGGGCCTGTTTCAAAGGGGCGCAGATTGTGCTGGTTCTTTGTTGGTCATGGCATGGCTCCTATCACACCACAACCGCCGCCGAACAGGGCGGCAAAACAATGCCTTTGCGCGTGGAGCGCCAGGTCGGGTCGTCAACCAGCCGGTAGCGTTTCAGCGCCTGGCCGCTGTCGAGCTTCACCCGCACCGTGACGGTTTTCTGCGTATCGTAGTTCACCATGACCACGCCCTCCTTCCCGCCCCGGCTCCGGAACACTGCGTAGGGCTGGTTCTCCGCCGCCTCGCGGACCACCGTGGCGCCGAGGGTATCGCGGTACTCGCCGTCCCAGAAGTACTCGCGCAGTTCGGTGCGCAGGGCGTCCATCTTCTTCCCGTACTCGAGGGTGAGCGGGAAATCGTCGAGCCGCCCCTTGAAGTTGTACGGCTCGTAGCTGATCACGTAGCGATGGAGCAGGCACTGGTTGACCATGTTGCGGTCGTTGAACCCGGTGACGGCCGTCATGTACAGCGCCTCGGGCAGCATGTACCGCCACAAGGGGACGTGCCACTTGCTCTCCGTGCGGAAGTACGACAGTTGATATACTTCCATCTCCAGATCGTAGCAGGCTTCGCCGGCAAAGAAGAAATCGCGGTTCACGCGATCCGAGAGCTTGTGGAAGTCCCGGATGAGTCGGCGGTCGTTGGCGTAGGTCGGCGCGCCGTACCGGTGCCCATGGCTTGTGTCGAAGCAGAGGAACGTCGGTGAGTGATGCTGGCACTCGTCGTAGAGAATGCCGTCGGCGCCGAGGTCCAGGATCTTCTGGAACTCACGCCGGCAGACTTCCAGGTATTCCTCGCTCTGGAAGCACATCGGGATGAGGCGCTTGGTGTTGATATCGAGCAATTGGGTCGCGGTGAAGTACTTGTAGCCGCCGTGCATGTAGTAGTCGCCATACGGATCCTTCACGGCGAGTCGTACGAGGTCCTTGCGGAACCATTCAGTGGCCCGGTCCGCCCAGGTGAACTTGGCGAAAAGGACCACCTTCACGCCGAGCTTCCGGACCGTGGCGATCGCCTCGCGAAGTTCCGCGAACGTCCCCAGGCGCGGGTCGGGATCGTGCGATGGGTTGCCCTGGTCCTGGCCGCCGTCATTCCATCCCACGAGTTGGATGGCGCGGACGCCGTGCCGGGCGCACTCCTCGCCCACCTTCACCAGGTCCTTGAATCGCATCCGCAGTTCATCCTCGGGCGAGTTGATGTGAATCTGCTGCCAGGCGTGAGGATCGCGCGCCCAGGCTGGCAGTTTCGGCAGCTTCATGCATTTCCGCCGCCACTCCCGGAAGATATCCACTCCCGCCTGCCAGCCGCCCTGGAATGCCTCCAGGGAGACCGGCGTGAGTTCGCGGGTCGTCCCCGGCAGGATGTATGGAACATGGATGGCCGCCAGCCGGGTATGCACATCCTTGCCGCTGATCTCCGTGTCCAACGGCGCTCCGGAGCCGATGGCATTCTCGTAGCCCGGACGAAGTTCCATCTCCCAGGCAACG
>JBAXWO010000772.1:0-1758 GCA_037128375.1 bacterium | reverse complement strand
TCAAAGCCTGTTGCAGCGCGGTTCGGGCCTTGGCCAGGTCATTGCGAGCCCTGAAGACCAGGCCCAGATTGTAGTGGGCATTGGCCATCGTGGGGTCGTTTTGTACGGCGCGGCTGTATTCCTGAAGGGCGCGGTCAAGATTGCCGGAGGCGTGCGCGCGAACGCCCTGATTGTAAGCCTCTGCGGCCGCCTGAGGATGGCGAACGACCGGGGGCGCGGCGGGCGTGACGGATGGAGGAGGCGCGGCTTCCCGAACACCGGCAAGGGGGGGAGGGGCAAGGCGCGGCGCCTTCTCGATGTCCGCCACCGTGCGGCGGGCCACAGCCACCCGTTCAGGATCGCTGGATAGTTTTATGTATTGTTGGAAGAGTATTTTGGCCTCAGGTTGATTATTGAGCCAGTATCTGTTGAGCATCGCGAGGTTGAAGACGGCCGGGGAATAATTTGGGGCGATGCCCAGCACGGCGTCCAGGCGCTTCTGGGCGGCCTGCGGGCAGAGAGTTTCCAGTTCTGCGACGGCCAGCGCGTTATGTATTCGAGGGGATTGGGGAGCACGGCGAACCGCGTCTGCAAGATAACCCGCCGCCGTTTTCCATTGTCCCTGGTCAGCCGCCACGGCGGCCATGAACTCGAGGGGGCGGGGATCGTCCAGTGCCAGACTGGACGCCTGGCGAAACGCACTCAAAGCCTCGTTCGTATGGCCCAGTCTGAGCTGAACGACGCCGAGGTTGGCAAAGGCGGACGGCTCCCCGGGATTGATTTCGGAATCCCGCTGCAGCAGGAGTTTGGCGCGCGTCAGATCCCCCCGCTCAAGCGCTTGCAACGCCTGGGGTAATGGATCGGGCCGGCAGGCGCCCAACAGATTAAGACCGGCCACGATGAGGAACAAGCGTATGATGATGTTGATAGACATGCCCCTTTCAGATTTGTCTTCCATACTACAACACCGGTGAAGACGATGCAATTTCGATCCATTCATCCCGACATCATCCCGATGGAAGGCGGGATTGACTTTATGAGGGAAGGCGGGCAGCCTATTGACATTGTTTGTGGCTTGAATCAGATAGGGCAGAAAAGGAGCAATCAGTTATGGCGACATTGGACAACCTGAAAGCGGCGTTTGCGGGTGAGAGTCAGGCGAATCGGAAATATCTGGCTTTTGCCAGGAAGGCGGAGGCGGACGGGAAGCCTCAGGTCGCGAAACTGTTTCGCGCGGCGGCCGAGGCGGAGACGGTGCATGCCCATGCCCATTTGCGAGTGATGGGCGGCATCAAGAGCACCGTCGAAAACCTTGAGGAGGCGGCGGCTGGAGAGGCTGACGAGTTTCGGAACATGTACCCCGGATTTGTGCAGGAGGCGGAAAAGGAGGGGAATGCGGCGGCCGTGGTCAGTTTTCGCAACGCCATGGTGGTGGAAGAGATTCACCACGGGTTGTATAACGAAGCCCTGAAGGCCGTCAAGGGAGGCAAGGATCTTCCGGGCAAAGCTGTGTTTGTCTGCGCCATTTGCGGTAATACGGTCCATGACAGCGCACCGGACAAGTGTTCCGTCTGTGGGGCCTCGAAAGCGAAATTCATCGAAATCAAGTGAGGTCATGGCCGGCGAGAGTTCGACGTTGACCTTTTCAAATGAGGGTGACGAGTCGCCCTCCCGGCACTTTGAGTTGTTAAACGGCACCGGCGTCAGGAAGGATGAAGTCGTATGGGTGGCTTTTTTGGAGTAGTTTCGCGGTCAGACTGTACCAACGACCTGTTTTTC
>JBAXWO010000771.1:0-1761 GCA_037128375.1 bacterium | reverse complement strand
AGGGCCGAAGGATTAAGGTTAGCCGCATGAGTCAGAACTCATGACTCTCAAGTATTGATGTTTGGTGACCTTCCGGTAGGTGGTGAGCACCTTTATGACCTCCGTCAGAAGGACCTCGCGTTTCACCATCTTGGTCTTGATCGCGTTGTTTTGCTCTTGTCGACTGACCGCCAGAATCTGATCCTCAGTCGTAAACACGGGGAAATTCTTGGCATCACTGGCTAAAACGTGCGTGGCTCCAACCATGTAAGCCAACAAACAGAGCATTGTGCTTCTCGTTATCATGTTTTCTCCTGACCGAACGTTCAGGGTGTGGGTTGAGCCGACCGCGCAGCGGGCGGCGAATACCCACCACCCTGTTGTTCTGCGTCCAGTGTCAGTCGTTCCCCGGTTGATGCAAAGCACAGCACTTTGATGGGGTCTCGGTGAGTGATCGTGACCTCTCCGCCGTAGTGGTCGCCGATGATCGTGACAACCGTGCCTTCGCTCATCGTCTCGGTCTCCGCGCTGCCGATGCCTCGTTGGACGCCGCCGATATCCTTGTAGTTGGCAAGTGTCACGGACGAGACGCCTGGGAATCGGATGAGCAGCACGGGCCACTCCGGACACCGGGATGTCGCCAGTGTTCCCGTCTTGTTCCAGATGGGGTCAAAAGAGATGATCGCGGTCACATCACCATCCCACGCCGTGTCGGCGTGGAGTCCAAGCCAGTTGGAGTCATGGAGGGTGAATCGCTTGAGGAAATCAGCCATGCTGAGAGCCTGAGCTTCGTCCCACCGAATCGCCTCTTGAGCGATGTCCTTGGCTATGGATTCGGGAATCATCATCTCTTCTCTCGCAGAACGTCAGGCCTATCCGTTTGCCAACCCGTCACGGGTTGGCAATACGTGAGCAGGCCGTTGTTGGGCGCTGCTCATGGTTCAGTGACTGCGTCGAGCAGCACGATGCGGCAAAAGCAAGACCAAGGCTATGATCATGACACCGAGGATTGCCGTCGCCGTATAGCGGCTCAGTGCAAGTCCACCGTTAGCAACCGGCTTATCCAGGAAATCCCCGACGACCGCTCCAAGAGGCCTTGTCAGAATGAACGCCGTCCAAAAGAGGGTCGTGCGCGACAGTTTGGTCCAGAAGTAGGCTGCAATGACCAGTGCAAGCAATCCGCCGAATACTGCAGCGGCACCAAGATAACCCATGTCGGCGGTATCGGCAGTCCAATCTCCCAAGGCCGTGCCCAGCGTTTGCGAAAATGTGATGGTTAGCCAGTAGAAGAATTCAGAACGAGGCGAACTGACGTCCACTATGGATACCGAACCCATAACCCTCTTCCAGATGAACAAGGTGCCGAACAGTAACGCCAGAAGAATGGTCGAACCACCCGTGTAACCGATCCCGAGTGACCGCGTTGCGAAGTCGGCCAGTGTCGTTCCAACAGTCGTTGAAGCCACAATCGTCATCCAATAGATGACCGGATGGAACTTCGGTGCCCTGATCTGCACGAGAACCGCCCCAACAAAAATGACAGCGAAAATCCCGGTGCTCACGAGGTAGCCCAAGTCCATGGACATGGAGACAGCGTCGCCACCGGTCTCTCCCACCGTGGTTGCCAGGATTTTGATTATCCAGAAGGCCAGCGTAAGTTCCGGCACCTTGCTCAGGATGTCAGTCGTTGTGCGTTCCGTGGTTCCGTTCATTCGTTTCCTTCCTGTAACAAAGAGCGTTTTATCCCTTGTGCGGCGAGTATACACCGCTGGCCTTGGGGAT
>JBAXWO010000770.1:0-1761 GCA_037128375.1 bacterium | reverse complement strand
GACTCCGTATCGCGGGTATTCCACCGGCTGCCCGAGCTGTCGCCGTCGCTCTGGCCCCAGGCCAACTTGAGTTCCGGGTCCGTGATATCGGTGGCCGCCTGCCTGCGCCGGTCGGCGACGAACACGGCGGCCTGCAAGGCATTGATCTCGCTGTTGCAGGCAATGGCGCATTGAACGGCTTCCTCGACGGTGGGTGACCAGAGGCGCGTCTCCGACGGACGGGCGGCCGCCATCGGGAAAGCGGCCACGGCCGGCCCGGGCGCGTCGGTCATCGGAACCGGCCCGGAGTCCCGGTAGGGCGGTGTCGTGCAACCGGCCACCATGACGACGCTCAACAGCGCCCACGAGGCGGCAAACCTGCGGCACATCCGGCACGGCAACCCACAACAGATGTTTCTCGTCATGCTTACTCCGAATCCCGCTGTGCGGGCGGGTTGGCAGCCTGCGGCGGAGGATCGGCGTGGCCGGTGAGCCACATCAGCAGCCGGTTCGGGATGGCCAGCCACCCGGTTTGGATTTCATGAATCTCAACGGTTTCCCCGGGGCATAGATCATGTTCGCCCAGCAACCTGAAAACGAGCCTTCGCCCGCGCAGCGGCTGCCCCCCTTGCACCTGCACCTGCATCGGGTTGATCCGCACCGGCAGGGATTCAACGCCGGGAGACACGGATTCCACAACCGCCCGGATCGTCGAGTTACCCGCGCCCTCCCCGCCGCCGGCCTCATTTTGACGCCATACCAGAACCGTCTGCCCCACCTTGAAGCCGGAGGCGGTAAATTCGGGAAGAAACCCGACGACCTTTCCCGGGTGTTCCTCCACGATGTTCATGATCGGGAACCCGGCGGCCACAACATTGCCGGGCGAAACCAAGAGGCGACCCACCGTACCCTCCCGGTTCGCGCGCAGCGTGTAGCCTTCCCGGCGCCGCAGATACGTCTCGCGGGTGGCCGCGACAATGGCGGCGCTGGAATCGGTCCTGTTGCTGAGGGCGGCCGACAGGTCTCCACTGGCGCCCAGGCGCAGCCAGCTTTGCAGCACGTCCAACTGCCTTACCGCGCTTTCCCTGGCAAGTTGATAGTTGGCGATAATCGGCGGATAGGCCGCCAGAGACTGCTCGAGCGCGGCCAATTCCGGGCGGAATTCGTTGACCTGCATTTCGTCAATGAGGCGCTTGGCCAGCAGATCCTCACGCCGCTTGAGTTCCTTGCGAAGCTCATCGGCCCGGGCCGCGTCGCTGCGCTGCCGCATTTGCTCGGTCTGCAGGGCGGCCTCCGCGCTCTTGACGGCGCTCTCAGCCTGGTTGATGGAGGCGATCATGCCGCGCTGATACTGGGCAAAGGTTTCCCTGGCATCCCGCAGCGAGGAATCTTGCACGGCAATCTCGGCGTCGATCAGCGCCGTGTCCATCTGGGCCAGCACGTCACCGACCTTCACATGCTGACCCGGCTGCACGGCAAGGACCAGCAGGCGGGCGGTTTCCAGCGGCACCACGTTTTCCTCCAGAACCTCCACCGACCCGCACATCTGGCCAAACGTCTGATTGCGGGAATAGAACAGAAGGACAAAGGCCAGCGCCGCAAGCCAGAGCACAAAGGGCCAGTTGCGTACGATCCGCCGGAACCACAGGTGCCTGTAGTTCGTCAGGCGCGGTTGCTTGTAGTGATGTCCTTTCATCGTGAAATGCGTATCCTTTCCTGCCCCTCCCTACAACTCAACCGTGGTCCGGTGCATCAACAGGCTCGGTTCCGAGACCTCCGGTA
>JBAXWO010000077.1:0-8777 GCA_037128375.1 bacterium | reverse complement strand
TGGTCCATGCCCGTGAGTTGCTCCTGCGTCGAGGCGGCGATCTGCCCCGCGGACTGGGCGGACTCGGTGAAGCTGGTGCTCAGGGCCTGGATCGATTCGCCGGCTTTGATCGATTCCTTCATTCCCTGGTCCACCGCATGGCTGCCCCGTTCCGTGGCCATCACGGCGGCGCCGGTCGCCTTCTGGATATCGTTCAGGATGCCCCGCACCTGCTTCGTGGCCTGCTTGGACTGTTCGGCCAGCGACTTGATCTCGTGGGCGACCACCGCGAAGCCCTTACCGTGCTCGCCGGCCTTCGCCGCCTCCACGGCCGCGTTGACGGCCAGCAAATTCGATTGCTCGGCGATGTCGTCGACGGTGGAGGTGATTTCGCCGATCGCCTGGCTCTGTTCGCCGAGCTTCACGATCGTTCCCGCAATGGAGGTCATCTGTTCATTGATCCGGGTCATGCCTTCGGCCACCGTTTCGGTCGCTTTCCGGACGGCGTGCGCCATCTGCAACCCCTGTTGGGCGTTGTCCGCGACGGTTTTGGATTTCTGGCTCGTGAGGTGGGCGCCCTGCTTCACTTCCTCGACTGTGGCCGTTGTTTCCGTCACCGCCGTGGCGGTCTCCTGCGCACCCGAGGTGACCTGGGTTACGGAGGCCGAGATTTCGCTGGCGGACGAAGCCAGCACATTGGCCGCTTCACGGAGTTCCCTGATCTGCGTCTGGAGTGTCTCCACCATCTTTCCGACCGACGCCAGAATCCCGGTCGGTGCTTTGATGCCGTTCCGCCAGTCCACCATCAGGTCGCCGGTCGAGACCTTCTCGGTGATCAGCGCGATGTTGGTCGGCTCGCCGCCCACCTGCCGGTATACCCCGCGGATAATGACGATCATCGATATCACGGCAAGAAGGATGCCTGCACTGCCACTGATCACCATGGACCGATTGCTGAATACCTTCGCCGCATCCGCCGTCTTGACTCTGGTAACCATCAATCCATCCTCTACACCCTGAAACTCGGCGATCATTTCCCGCACACGGTCCATGATCGCTTTACCAGTCCCTTTTGTCACCAACGCTTCAATGGCAGTTTTGTCCCCGCCCTCAGCCAGCGCCCTGCGGGCGGTAATCTCCGCGCCGAGCACCGTCTTGTCCCACTCCCGTACTGCCTCGTCAATGGTCGTCACGCGCCCGACTTGAGCCGGATTGTCTGAAACCAGTTGCTTGAGGGTGGCGAGCTTTGCTTCATATTCCTTTTTGCCCGTGGTGTAGGGTTCCAGGAACTCTTCTTTCCCGGTGATCACGAAGCCGCGCGTGCCGGTCTCCATGTCCACCAGCAGCTTGACAGCCTCATTTGAGGTCTTGAGCACCTCGGTGGTGTGTTTCACCCACTGTGCGGTCGTGGCCGTTATATCGAGGCTGTGGTACGCCATGCCCAGCAGGCCGATGATGACCAAGATAACTAAACCGAACGCCAGTATTAATTGTGTCCTCAGTTTCATGTGTCCGATTCCTCCTTTTCGGCTTATTGAATGCACACCTTGTTCACCGCCAACGTCATGCTCTTCATCGCTCGCCTCCCTTGACTTCCTCGTTCACTACGATTGATTTGTCCTCCAGCAATCTGGCCGCATCGAGAACCACGATCTCCCCTTCCGCGATGCCTCGCAACCACGCCTCGCGAACACCCGTCAGGGTCGGCAAGGCGGGATACAGGGACTCCAGCGGAATCGTCCGGGCTTCGGCCACGCCGTCCGCGACCACCCCCACCTCCATGTCGCCCGATCGCAGGATGACGACCGTGGTCGTCCGGGTCGCGGATTCGCGCGGCAGGCCGAAGAACACGCGAAGGTCAATGACCGACAGGATCTGCCCGCGCACGTTGATCAACCCGAGCACATAGTCCGGGGAGCAGGGGAGCGGCGTCACCTCGCGCAGGAGCAGGACCTCGCGCACATAAGTGGATTCCACGGCGTATTTTTCATGGGCTAGGGTGATTTCCACGACGTCGAGGCGGGGCCCCTCGTCCTCCTCTGTCCGGGGTTTCACCGCCAGGGCGATGGCCCGTTTCCGGAGGATCTGCTGCCGGGTTGCTGGAGCGGTGTCACTCATGGCCGACGATCCTCCGTGCCCGTAAAGGTTTGAACGATCTCGAGCAGCCGGCCCGCTGTTACGCCTTCGGCCTCCGGCAGGGCCTCGGTCTTCGGTCGCCGCGCCAGCAGCGAGGCGGCGTTCAGGAAGTGGCGGTCCGCCGCCTTGTGCCCGTGCTCGCGGAGGGCGATGGTGCCCAGCGTGTAATGGGCCAGGATGAAGGACGAATCGAGATAGAGCGCGCGGTTGAGCGCCTGCACAGCCTCCGCCGGCCGCTGCTGCTCTTCCTGGATGGTGGCCAGAAGGTAGTAGTAGCCGGGGTTGAGCTTGTTCGCCAAGATCGCCTTCTGGGCCCAGTCCTCCGCCTGATTGAGTTTGCCTTGGTTGGCCTCGATGCGCGCCATGAGCGCGAGGGCGTTCGCAGACGGCCCGCACCCCCGGCCCGCTCCCGGTGTGAGCAGGGGCTTCAGGAAGGCGGCGGCCTCAATGTAACGGCCCGCGTGGTAGGCGGCCAGTGCGCCATCGTAGGGGTCCGGTTGCAGGTCCGGTACGACCGCCGTCCGGACAACTTCCGCGTGAATTCGGGAAGACGGGGCCGGGCGTGGCGGCGGCCGGACGGCGGCGGCCGGACGGGGTTTGGTCTTCCGGTAGAGGGTGGCGCCGTCGAAGGACACCGCCGCAAACCCGGAACCCTGCAGCAGGGAGGTTTCGCTCGGGGAAACAATCAGCCAGCCGCCCTCCACCAGGCAGTGGTGGAAAGAAGAGACGATTTTCTGAACCTGTTCCGGTGCGAGGTACATCAGCACATTGCGGCAGAAGATCACGTCCATGGCATTGGTGTCGTTCAGCAGTGAAGGATAGGTGTCCATGGCGAGGTTGAGCGCGACAAAGGAGACCTCGCTCTTGAATCGGGGTTTGACCGCGAACGCCTTTGACCCATGGGGCTTGAAGTAGCGTTCCCTCAGGGGATCCGGCATTCCCCGGAACGACCATTCCGTGTAAACCCCCTCCCGTGCCTTCTCGAGAGCCCGGGCATTGATGTCGGTGGCAAGGATGTGGAGGTCCCAGGCGCCCGGGTCGGGAATCAGGTCGGTCAGGAGCATCGCAATGGAATAAGCTTCCTCCCCCGTGCTGCAGCCGGCGCTCCAGATCCTGAGCCGCTGATCCACACCGGCACGCTGCCGGAGCAGTTCAGGAATGACGTGGTCCCGGAAAGCGTCGAGGCTCTTCATTTCCCTGAAAAAGTAGGTCTCGACCACGGTCAGGTGCGAGGTCAGGATTTCGGTTTGCCGGTCGGTCAGCGGCCCGGCTATGAGGGATTTGAGATAGGCCCCGGTATCGCTCCGGCCCGCTTCCCGTGCCAGTGCCTCGGCGGCGCGCAAAAGATCCTTCCGCCTGCTCGCCGGGAAGTGCAGCCCCATCCGCGCGACGACCAGTGCGGCGAGCCGGTCCAACTCGGGGTCGGCGGCGGTGTCGCTGGTTTCTGTGTCGGGCCTGTTCATCGGCATGCCGTTCTTCTTAACTCCCTCACTCCACTCCATCCTCCGGCCGCGCGGCCGGGGCAAAGGCGTTGATATCCTGAATCAGGACAAGGCTGCCCGGAAGGGTCGCGACGGCGGATGTGGGACCCGGGCAGCCTGACACCACGCTGGTGACGGCCTGCGGCGACAGGTCCCTGACGTCGTCGGCCTTGTCCACAAGCAGGGCCAGCCGCTTGCCGCCCGCCCGGGTCACGATCAGGCGGTCGCTCAGTTCCATGTCCCGGGGCGGAAGGGAGAAGTGCCTGCGTGCGCTGATCACCGGCATGAGTTCGCCGGCGATGTTGATCAGTCCCAGAACGGTGGCGGGCGCGTCCGGCAGGGGCGTCACTTCCGCCGCGGGCAGCACCCGTTCCACGGCGGCCACGTCCAGTGCGTACGTCTCCTCTCCCACGCCGAAGATCAGGAATGGACGGTTTTCGCTCATGGACGGGCAGCCTCCGTGATTGTCGTCGACCGGGACCGGATTGCATCCGCCACCGCCTCCAGCAGGACATCCCCTTCCGCCGTGGGAACGAACACCGCGACGTGCGAGAACGTGGACGAGTGGGGATGGACCCCGCTCTCGTCGTAGAGCACGACCGGAATCGACCGCGTGGAGTCGTCGCTCGCCAGCAACTGGGCGACGGTCGGGCCGTTCATGTGCGGCAGGAAGTACTTGATCACGATAACATCCGGTTGCTTCGCCTGTACGGCTTCCGGGATCTTGAACCCGTTACCGACTCCCCACGCGTCGTGGTCGTGTCGGCAGAAATAGCGGAGGAGGTCATCCCTGAGTTCCGCGTCGTCCTCCACGAGCAGGATCTTGCGGGGCCCTCCTTTTTTGGCCTCGACGGTGACGGTCCTGGGGTTGCGGATGATCCGGTCCACCTCCTTCAGTAACGTCTCTGAATTTACGGTTTTGGGTAGAAATCCCGCCACGTCCAGTTCGGAAAAGAATCCGTTCAACGTTGCGCGTGCCGTGAAAACCAGCACGGGATATTTCATGCTGCCATCGGAATGGGAGATCTCGCGCAGGAAGCCCATACCGCCCAGACCCGGCATGCCAATGTCCAGGATGATCAAATCGGGCCGTTGCAGGGCCAGCTGTTTCAAAGCCAGTTCGCCCGAAGCGGCCCTGATCACGGTGTAACCGCCATACTGCAGGGAATCGCCCACGGTAAGCAGGATGGACGGATCATCATCCACCAGGAGAAGGGTAGCGTTTGTTTTGGTCATGGCTTTACCTCCGATTCGGATTGGACTTTAATGATTACAGCACTCAAGTCGTCCTGCTGGGCGGGGGCACCGGTGAATTTCCGGACCGCGTCAAACAGGATGGCGATGAGGTCGGCCGCCGGCCGGTGTCGTTCGCGGCGCACGACCTCCAGGATGCGCGCGACGCCGAATTCCTCGCCGTCCGGCGCGGCCGCCTCGATGGCGCCGTCGGTCAGAAGCACGACGAGATCCCCGGGATCCAGCGGGACGTCGACCGCCTCCGGAAAGACGCCCTCCGGATCGAGGCCAAGGGCGGCTACACAGGGGGAGAGTTCGAAGGTGACCTCCCCGTTCCGGTTGAGCACGTAACCCGGGGGATGTCCGGCATTGATGAACTGTAGACGGCGGGTGGCGGGCGATAATGCCGCAAAAAGCATGGTGATGAAACGGAAGTCCCCGAGATCGTTGCGCAATAGATGGTTGGCGCGGGTGAGGACATCCGGGATGCGGGCATAATCCATCGCCAGGGCCCGGAGATAGGCGCGCACGTCAGCCATCAGCAGGGCGGGCCCGAGGCCGTGTCCGGACACGTCGCCCACGACAATAAACATCTCTCCGCCGGGACGCTGGATGAAATCGTAGTAGTCGCCGCCGGTGGCGTCAGCGGGGCAGGTGGCGCCGGCGATGTCGAATCCCGGGAGGTTTGGCGGGCTGAGCGGAAACAGATGTTCCTGGATCTCGCGGGCGATGCGCAGGGACTCCTTCTGGGTCAGAAGGGCGAGTTCCGCTTCGCGCCGGGCCTGCCGGTCCCCGGCCTCATGGAGTTCGCGCTGGACGGCCGCCACAAGGCGGGTCATGTTGCCTTTCATCAGGTAATCCTGCGCGCCGGCCTTCATCGCCGCCACGGCGACCTCCTCGCCGATGCTGCCCGACACGATGATGAACGGAATATCCTTGTGGGTGGACTGAACGAGCTTTAACGCCTCCGTCGAGTCGAAGTTGGGCATGTGATGATCGGAGAAGATCACATCCCAGCGCCCGGCGGAGAGGGCGGCGGTAAGGCCCTGCGCATCCTGCACGCGCTGTGAATGCACCTCATAGCCCCCGTGACTTAACTCTTCCCGCAGGAGCATGGCATCGCACTCCGAGTCCTCGATGAGTAGAGCGTTCAGCGGTTTGCGCGTGGCGGGCGCCGCTTCCCGGGAAGGGGCCCCCGTTGCCCCGGCGGCCAGCACGGCGGCCAGTGGGACGACAAGGTCGCTGACGTCCGCTTCCGGGGCGTCCTGCGGAGCGGCAAGCATCAGGCCGAGACGATCCGCCGCTCGTTGAAGGACGGCAAGATTCTCAGGGGAGGGGACCAGGCGGCCGTCTTTCATCGCCGCGAGGAGGTTCTCCACGGACTGGCAGATCGTGCCGATGGCGTTAAGGCCCACGCAGCGCGCGCTGCTTTTCAGGCTGTGCGCGGCCTGATGCATGGACTCGATGGCGGCATGCCGGGCGGACGGCTCTGTCTTTTCCTGGACGGCGGCCAGCCCTGACGTAAGGGCAATCAGGTTGGCTTGGGCCTCGTCCCTGAATACCTTTCGCAACTCGTCGAGGAATCCCTGTTCCGAACGGCTCATGATAGCTCACCCCATCTGGAAATATCCGGCGTGCTGGCCGAATTGAAGCCTATCCGTAGGCTTTGTCAAGTCAGGGAATTCCCTATGCCAGGGAATTCCCGACTGTAGCCCGCGTCGGCCCGACGCGGGCCCGAGGTGCATGGCAGCGACCCCAAGCCGGTCTTTCCGAACGGATAGGACGTCTCCGCCGCTGCGCCGCCCGACCGACCTCGGGCCGAGGTCGGCTACAGTAGCCCGCGTCGGCGCGATTACGGAAGAACCGGCTCCACAGAGGGGAATACTGTAGCCCGCGTCGGCCCGACGCGGGCCCGGGGCGCGAAATGCTACGGGTTGTTGAACTTTACTTCGTAATCATTATCGTAATCTTAATCATAATCCTCTCTGGGGAAGGAGATTAAGATTACGATTGGGATTTCTGCGGGATGCTACTGTTCCAAGTCGATAGTGATGGAAGGGTGAGGCGCGTTTTGGCTACAATGGCGGGCATGGTTCAGGGATCCAATGTGACGGGAGGAAAACCACGCGTTTTGCCTGCGGGTCTGGCCGTCGGCGCGCTCGGCCTGATCGGGGTCGGCGCCTTGCTCCTCTGGTCGACCCGCCCGCCCGACGTCGTCCTGACCGAAAACCTTCCCGGCATGGATGGCCGGCCCCTTCAAACACAGGGAACCGGGGCGGTTGTGCGCCTGGGTTCCCTGTTCGAGAAGGGCGAGGGAGTCCCTTCTTCGTCGCCCGGGGTCTGGCCGCGTTTTCGGGGCGCGGATTTCTCGAATGTCGCGCCCGTGCCGGCTCCGCTGGCGGAGGCCTGGGGCAGCAACGGCCCGCCGGTTCTGTGGACCCTTGAACTCGGGGAAGGCCATGCCGGGGCCGCCGTGGCGAATGGATGCGTTTACGTCATGGACTATGACGAGAAGCGGCGCGCGGACCTGTTGCGCTGCCTGGCCCTGGATGACGGCCGGGAAATCTGGCGGCGCGGCTACACCGTCCCGGTGAAACGCAACCACGGCATGTCACGCACGGTGCCGGCGGTCTCCGGGAAATATGTGGTGAGCATGGGGCCCCGCTGCCATGTGATGTGTGTGGCGGCGGATACCGGCGAGTTTCTCTGGGGTCGGGATCTGGAACGGGAATTCGGGACCCGGGTGCCCGACTGGTACACCGGGCAGTGCCCGTTGATCGATGACGGGGTGGCCGTGCTGGCCCCGTGCGGAACCAATGTGCTCATGATGGGGATCAACTGCGCCGATGGAAAAACCGTCTGGACGACCCCGGCGCCGGGCAAGTGGTTGATGTCGCATTCGTCAGTAACGCCTGCCACTCTCGGCGGTAAACGCATGTACCTCTACGCGGCGATCAATGGACTGGCGGGCGTCTCCGCGGAGCCGGCGGATCGGGGTGCGCTTTTGTGGCAGACGACGGCGTGGAAACCGGCGGTGATCGTGCCGTCCCCGGTGGTTATGCCTGACGGCCGGATTTTCCTGACCGCGGGATATGGCGCTGGCAGCCTGGTGCTGCAGGTGACCCGCCGGGAAGCCCGGTTTGACGTGCAGGTGGTGAAGGAATTCGGGCCGCGGGAAGGGCTGGCCTCCGAACAGCAGACCCCGCTGTTTTTTCAGGGGCGTCTGTTCGCCGTGCTGCCGAAAGACGCCGGACCGAATCGCAATCAGTTTGTCTGTGCCGATCCCGAGGGGACCCTCCTGTGGACGAGCGGCAAGGAAACCCGGTTCGGAATGGGCCCGTTTATGGTGGCCGGGGATCGGTTCCTGATCCTCGACGACAAGGCGGTATTGACCATGGCCCGGGCGACCACGGAGGGGTTTCAACCCATGGCCAGTGCCAGGATTTTCGAGGGACAGGACGCCTGGGCGCCTTTTGCGCTGGCCGGCACCAAGCTGATCCTGCGCGACTCGCGGCGTATGGCCTGCGTGGAGTTGGGTACGGAGGGAGGGGGTACGCGGAAATGAAGGGTGGAGAAAAGAGGTGGTGGGGGATGTGGCTGACCGTCGCCGCAGTGGCCGTGGTCGCCGGCCTGCTGATCCGGGCGCGGCGCGAGGCGACGGTGGACACCGATCCGCGCACGGGTGAATTGGGCGCCAATTTCCGCTATGATGTCAGCGCGCTCAAGCGACTCGATCCGCGCTTGTTGATCGGCACGGAAAAGGCGCCCATTCCGGCCTTGGTGGAAGGGCCCCGCGCCCTGGCGCTGGATGAGGCGGATCGCCTGATCGTCGGCGGGAAAAACGAAATAGCCGTCATCGAAACGAGTGGCGTGGTGCGGGCCCGGATTCCGGTTCCCTTTGCGGTGCGGTGCGTGGCGGTTGAGGAGGATGGGACGTTGTATGCCGGG
>JBAXWO010000769.1:0-1762 GCA_037128375.1 bacterium | reverse complement strand
AATGCATTCGCTACAAGAAACACAGATCCGCAAAGGAAAAGAAATCCGCTTACGCTAATCCCGCGAATCAAAGTTTCCGCAGCGGCACAGAGGAGCAAGGGTAACCAGAAGAGGTGGCATGTCCTTGCAATCCGAAGCGACTTCTCCTTTTGTCGCAACAACTCCATGTATTCGGGGTTTTCATTCATGACGTTGAAATGGATAAGTCAATCTTGCGATTATGCGCCTGACAAGCATCGCCGTGCCGGACTCCATGACGCGCGGGCGACGGACTAGGCTTTTCGATATTGGCGAAGGTTTGCAAGTGATCGCGCTTTGCCTTCCGGAGTGCGTGCGCCGGTGCTCTTATTTCCGTGAAGCTTACAGCGCCCCGTGATTCCGGCTGGCGCTTGGCATTGAGTTCCTCGGCGAGTGCGAGCAAGGCATTTTTCATTCTTGCCCGGCTTGAGTCGCCAGATGCCATTCATAAAGCGAATGTGATCCACGATAAACCAATGAGGCCAGCCGTATTGGATTTTGCAGCGGCGATACTCTTGCCACCACTTTGAAGGCCACGGGAAGGGAATTTCACGGTCTTGGCGCCGCATTAGATTTCCGCTTGCCCGCCCTTGTGCCGTGCGAGATGGTTTAGGTTATGCAGCGCCCATAGCGGATCGAATAAAGCATGTTTGAGATAATCAATACAGGATTCGTGATGGTCGTCGCAAAAAGCTCGAACCAGCCGGACGATTTCCTCGGCTTCGGCCTTGGTTGCCGTTCGCTTGGTGCGATGCTGATTCATGAATTTCAACCACGGGCCTACCCCCGGCTTTAATCCAGCCTGATCGGCCTTCCCCCATATCTCGGCGGAAGCGTTCAGGCGCATGAAGTTAAGGATGTCGGCGTCGTGCTGGGCTTGCTCTTGCAAGTGTTCGCCAACGAGCAGGGTTAGTTTTTCATCGTTCATTTTGTTATCTCCAGATTGATGCCATCGGATTTCGCTGTATGGAGGATGGTCGTTAAGTTCAAAATTCCACCTCGGTCATTTCCTCCGCTGGAGCGGGAATTTATCCGTCACAGCGTCACAATCCTCTGGTGCCAAGGGTTTTCGTGTGCCGGATAGGTTTTCTGTGCCGTCACAAGGTTCGTAATCCGACACATCCGGAACCCTTGCGCTGTCAGGCATTGCCCCTGTTTGTGCCGTTGTGCCGGATAAATCTGGGTGGCTCGGTGGGGGAGGAAGGTAACGCGCGAAGGCATCATCGAACCCGTTTCGCATGAACCCTTTAGCGGTATCGCGGCCCTCTCGAACACTCTGAGACTTGATTCCATAATCGCCCAGTCGCTTCGAGAGTTGACGCGGAGATATTGGTTTGCCCTTGTTGTACGTCGCCCAAGGCTTTAATTCGTCTTCAACGAGAGCTTGGATAAGTTCAGCTGTGGAAATTCGATCAGCAGTCCTTTTCTTCAATATCTCTTGAATATCGGCCAACAGTTCAGCCGACAGAGACTTTGCCTCCTGTGCGGCTCCTGAGAGCTTTAGCGCGGCGTCTCTAGCAATCCGTGGCCACTCACCGCCAGCATAGTCAGCAATCGCCAGCAATGGCTCCCAGTTGTCCTGTGCGCGATCATTCAGGGCTTCTGGTAGTTCTGGACGCGCCTGCCCAATCGCCTGCGCGGCATCCTCCGCAAATCTCGCCAGTTGTGACGCCAGTCGATCAAATAGTCCACGCTCGGCATGACGCAGTCGTTGTACCGATTCACGGGGCAACTTGCGCCGCAG
>JBAXWO010000768.1:0-1764 GCA_037128375.1 bacterium | reverse complement strand
TTCCGCGCGACACCGCTTTTCCCGGCTTCGCCACGAATGCAGACCCCTCGCAACGGCGTCGAGAGCCAGAATAGGCAAAAGTTCTTGAATATTTGATGCGTTTGCCCCGGCATGATCAGGGAGCCGTCTACGAGTCGGATCGGCGAGGGTTGGGGGATTAAGATTACGATTACGATTAAGGAGTAACACTCATCAGAACTGCCATGCGCCATGCGCCCAGAGTAGTTCCTGGCCTAAGATGACGGTTGCCTAGCGTCTTCGTCCGGGTGTAGACTGTGCGGAATCACAGCCATCAGCGCAGGCGGCACAGGCTTGCAGAAAGAGGCGAGAATACTATGACACGAGATGTCGGCACCAGGCGCGCCATTAGGGTGGGCGTGTTGCTGCTGGTCTTGTTTGCGGCAAGTCGCGCCTGCGCGGACGACGTTTTTCTCTCCACCGGCCCCGCACGCAGCGGAACGATCCTCCAACTGACCACGAATTCCCTTCTGCTGCTGCAGCCAGACGGCAAGCCCGGGAGCATCGCGCGGAGCGAGGTCACCAACTTCACGCTGGACTTTCCGGCAGGCGGCCGCTGCGCGCGCCTGACGTCCCGTGGTGGCACGAACAGCCTGCTGGTGCTGTCGTCCTTTGACTGCGGTCGTTTTTCAGGCACGAATCTGGCGGGGGTGCCCGCCGCACTTCCGCTCGCGGATATCCGGGAGGCGGTGTTCTATCCGGTGGCGAAACCCAGGCACATTCTGGACCTGCCCTACGTGAGGCAGAAGCCGGATTACTGCGGTGAAGCCTGCATTGAAATGCTATCGACTTTTCTGGGCCGGCCGGTGTCTCAGGACCGGGTCAACGAATTGGCCGGACTAGGCGGCAAGCGGGGCTGCTACGGCAATGAGCTGGCCGCCGTCATCAACAAATTGGGTCTGAAGATCGCGTCCGACGAGAGCTGGCCCGGAAGCACCGATGCCGATTTTCTCGTTGAGCGCATGCGCCTGCTGGCCTGTCTGCAGCGGCATCACCCCGTTCTGCTCGGCTTGTGGGGACGGTATGAGGCCAAGCAGGCCGGCATTTCGTTCGATCACATCGTGATGCTGATCGGTTATGATCTGCAAACCGAGCGGTTCATTATTCACGACCCGGGCCGTCAGCCCAACTGGGCCGTCACATTCTCCGACTTCATCAAGCACCGGCAGAACAGCAGCGGAACACTGTGTCAGATCGAGTTTGCCCTGTTCCGGGACTGGAAGACTCTGGATGGAAAGGTCATTTCCTCCGAATTACTGGAACTGAACGATCGTACCATCCAACTGAAACCTGCGGAGTCCGGCAGCATCACCCTCGACATTGACAAACTGGACCCGTCCGGCAGGGCCTTTGTTGAGAAGGTGAAGACAGGACAGACGTCGCTTCTGCGCGGGGCCTCGTACCTGCCGCCGAACCACCCCGACGCTCTTTATGCAAGCGCCTGTGAATGCGCCCTGAAGGGCGACAAGGAGGGTGCGCTCCAATTTCTGACCCGTGCGGTGGATGCCGGTTTCATCAACTTCGTTCATATTCAGAACGACGCGGACCTGACGGCCATCCGCGAGGAGGCCGGATTTAAGGCGCTGCTGGCGAACAAAGACAAGCTACTGGCTGTTTTTATGCAGAAGATGTCTGCTTCAATCCTGAAACGGCTGGGGAATGGCTACTCGATCGGGTCGGGAACAAACAGTCCCTACATCATGATCAGCAACGCAGACCCGCAAAAGCAGAAGACGGTGGAAGACG
>JBAXWO010000767.1:0-1768 GCA_037128375.1 bacterium | reverse complement strand
TATCGAAGGTCATGTAGTACCCCTCAACAATATCGCCATTCTCATCCCATCTCCGAGTCGTGAGAAAGCCATTGGCAAAACAGATTTGGTGCCAGTTGATAGCCGCGTTCGTGATGTCGTATGAGGATTCGTAGAGTTCATAGGGAGATTCGTCGTCGAAGACGGCGAATCCCACCTCGTGAGTGCCGACGTATTTAGGGAAAGACTGGTACTGACTGTTGTCCTGTGTGCTGAAGACATCAACCGCATCCCATGGGATGTTGCGGTTGTATATGAAGCTAATGAAACCACCTCGTATCTTCCATTCGTTTGTGCTGACCTTGATCGTTTGCTCAAAATTGTTAGAGAAGGTGTGTTTGTACCCGGAGGAGTCTCCCATGACATATGAGCGACGAAGGCAATGAACGGGGTCATAGAGAAGGTTCCCTGATATCGTCGCTCCAGCGTACACGTCGTCCGGGACAGAATCGGTGCTGAAGGATGTGACAGAAGCGATGTGCCCACGCCAGTAGATTCCCTTTTGCTCAGCCGCGGCGCGCACGGAAAAGAGCATCAGCGCAAGGGTGGCGCACAGGGCTGGGCCTTTTAGGGGTAGGGTATGCATTGTCATTTTCCTCGCGTTGGCCTCTGGGACGGCGCGTCAGCGACGTACCCAGCAGGCCGTGGTTGTGCTTTCCGTCATTTCCAGAATTTCCACCGGGACGTTCTTGGCACTTCTCCCTGCGTCGTCGAGAATCGAGCTGTGCGAACCATGCCTTCGAGCATGTCCAGTTCGCGTTTGACTGGTTCAGTTCCATCCTGATCTGCAAGGACGGTGTAGGTGAAACACGCGAGTCGAGCATGTGTCGCTGTGACCGGAAAGAGCACCTCCCAGCGGTACAGGTGGAGCTTCGTGCTCCGTTCTTCACCCTCCTTCATTCCCCGCCGCATAGCAAAGCCGCTCGACAGGATCTCATGCGTGTCAGGCCCGAATGCGTCAGCAACCGCTTCGGTTGGCGTTTTGGGTTCCTTGCTGCTGAAACTGATCACGTTCAGACGAAGCGTGCCGCTGTCAGGCCGATCCTCGTAGAAGGTGCCACCGCCCCCGGGTTGATAGGCCTCCTTCCACGAGGTGGGTATCTCAAATGATACGAGGCCACCACGGTATTCAATCGTCTTCATTCGGTCTTTCATCCAGCGCGTCAATATTCACCGGACGTTGACCCGCCGCGGGTCAACGGTACGGTGCGAAATCTGGTTCGGCCTCATTCTGTTTCCAGAATCGCCAATGGCGGCAATCCCTTCTTCTCTTGAACCTGTTTCAGGACTCGAACAGCTTCAGCCCGTAGGTATTTCCGGATGTCATCTTCCTTCAGAAATACGGATCTGAGGCTCGTCATGGATCTGACAGAAGACACCGGAAGGTCTCCCCACTTGGATAGTCGCTTGATCTTGATGCCTTCCTGATCTTGCTCCGCATAAAGAACGATGTGATGAATCCAGGTGAATGGTTGTCCAGCCAGCCAGTGTGCGGCGTCTATCGCCTCCCGGATTTCCGCTGCGGCCGCCTGTTGTGCAGGGGTGTACCAACGCCCAAAGCGTCCTTGAACCGTGCCCACTGCACCGAGGACATATGATGGTCGTTTCTTATCCATTTTGTCTGGCCAACGTCGTGCAGCAGGGGCGCGAGCTTGCGAGCGTACCCTGCCTGCGCTTGTTCGATGCTCCTCTACATAATACCTTTGCTATGCCACCCCGTTACCTTGCCATCGCCGTCGATGAGCAGTGT
>JBAXWO010000766.1:0-1768 GCA_037128375.1 bacterium | reverse complement strand
GTGCCGCCGACCGAAGTCACGGTGGGCGGAAAGCCGCTTGCGTGGGCGTACCGCCTGGGGCGTGAAGGCTGGACCTATGATGGGGACGCCGCCACGGTGATCATCCGCGTTGCGAAGATTGACCTGCGGCGCAAGACGGTCATCACCCTGCGGCAGGACCCGGCGGTGCCAGCGTCGCTAGCGTTGGGCTTGAAGGGGCTCATGGCCCGGATTGCGCGGGTCAGCTATTACGCGCGGCAGGCCACGGGGGCGTTTGTCATTGATCGTGAGGAGCGGCTGGGGGCGGACCTGGAGCAGGTGGGGAACCGTGTTTCGCGCAACCCCGCTTCGCTGGCCCAGGAGCGCCGTCGCCTGAACCGGTTGCTGCCGGCGCTGGCCGCCATGCTTCCCCGGCTGGGAAGCGGTGTCAGCCCGTGGGAGCCGGGCATCAACCCGCAGCGCGTGGCCGTGTGCGAGAAAGCCAGCGCGGTGCTCAAGGCGACAGTGGCGGAACTCAGTAAGTCGTAAGGTGACAAGACAAGATCCGACAAGGGAGACGCACGAATGACAAAGCGGGAAGTGATCAAGAGGGTGCTTGCGGGAGAGCGACCGCCTTATGTGCCGTGGTCGTTTTCGTTCACGATCGAGGCGCATGAGAAGCTCGTCCGGCATTTCGGGGTGAGCGATCTGGAGCCTGTCCTGCACAACCATCTGCTGTGGATGGGAAACCAGGTTGGCTTCTTCGAGGATCTCGGCGGTGACCGCGTCCGGGATCCTTTCGGCGTGGTCTGGGACAGGAGCGTGGATAAGGACATTGGGAACGTGGAGCATCCCCAGTTGGTTGCGCCGGATTTATCCCGCTATGCGTTTCCCAACCCCAAAGATGATCGCTACTTTGCCGATATGCCGGAGAAGATCGCGAAGCACGGAGACCGTTTCAGGATCTTCTCGATCGGCTTCTCCCTTTATGAGCGGGCGTGGACGCTGCGCGGGATGGAGAACCTGATGCTGGACTTCATCGATCATCCCGACTTTGTGAGGAGGCTTCTTCGCGAGATCACTGACTACAACATCGCACAGGTGGAGAAGGCCCTTACCTACGACATCGATGCGGTGTATTTTGGGGATGACTGGGGCCAGCAACGCGGCCTCCTAATGGGACCGACGTTGTGGCGCGAGTTCATCTTTCCGGAACTAAAACGGATGTACGGCGTTGTGCGCGACGCGGGGAAGTCGGTATTCATCCACTCGTGTGGGGATGTCGACGAGTTGTTTGACGACCTGATCGGGATTGGGTTGAACTGCTTCAACCCCTTTCAACCGGAAGTCATGGATGTGCCAGCGCTAATCCACCAGTACCGGGGGCGTCTCACCTTCCACGGCGGTCTGTCCACCCAGAGAACCTTGCCCTATGGAACACCCGCCGATGTTAGAAGAGAGACTCTGGAACTGATCTCCCTCGGGCGGGATGGCAGCTATATCCTGGCGCCGGCCCATGCTGTCGAAGGGGACGTGCCCCTTGCGAACATGCTCGCCTTCATCGATGAGGCGCTTGCTCAGCCCGGCTTCAGCGCGCCATGAGTCGCCCTTGCGGAAATCGGAATGTGAGTATGAAGCACCCACGGTTTGCGGGGAGGAGTCTGTAGCGGAGATGCTTGCGCTCTCAGGGTCAATACAACGTAGAAGGAAAGGACGAATATGTCAACATCACGGGCGTTATGGATGCGTCAGGGCAAGTTCGGTGTAATGGTTCACTGGTGCGTACCGAAAACCCCGCCGCAGTTTGGCA
>JBAXWO010000765.1:0-1769 GCA_037128375.1 bacterium | reverse complement strand
GACGGGGATACATCAACACCCGACTGGGCGGCAGATCGTCAATCCTGAGACTGGGCAGCACCGATTGCGCGGGCATCGGTCGATCGACCGCCGGATCTGACCGGTCCGTCCTTCCTAAAATAAAATCGTTGCCAGATGTCGCCAGGGCCCGGCGAATACCCGAAATGATCAGGTCCCGTATATCCGAAGGATCCCTGAATCGGACTTCGCGCTTCGTGGGATGCACATTGACATCCACGGCTTCCGGAGGGAGATCGATGAATAGAAAAACATACGGATGCCGTCCATCGGCAAGCAGACTATGATAGGCCTCATGAATAGCATAGTTGATCACCGGCGCCGTCGCCGGCCGGCCGTTGATGAAGACATACTGCTCGCCGCGGTCGCCCCGACTGAGGATTGGAAGACTGACGAATCCCGTCAGGGCGGTAGCCTCGCTGCGCGCATCCACCGGCCTGACCCCGTCCATGATGTCCCGGCCGAACAATTCCCGTATGCGATCGCCGATTGTGGACCCAGCCGCCAAGGTCCACGCCTCGCGCCCGTCGATCGCCAACGTCATCCCCACCGCCGGCCACGAGAGGGCGTGCACCAGGAACATTTGGCGGAGATGACCGGTCTCCGTCTGGGGTGAACGCAGGAACTTCCGGCGTGCCGGGATGTTAAAAAACAGGTCGCGCACCTCGATCAGCGTTCCCGTCGGACACCCAGTCTCCCGGATATCCTGCAGTTTTCCTCCGCTCATCAGCAATTCGGATCCCGCCAGATCCGAGGACCGGCGCGTACACAGGCGAAAACGGGACACGGAAGATATGGCCGCCAGGGCCTCGCCGCGAAACCCAAGGGTCCGGATATGCCCGATATCGTCCGCATCACGAATCTTGCTGGTGGCATGCCGCTCGATGGACAGCAGGGCATCGTCACGATCCATGCCCGATCCGTTATCGGCCACGGAAACCAGACGAACCCCGCCGGCGACAATGGACACACCCACCTGGGTGGCGCCGGAATCGATGGCGTTTTCGACAAGTTCCTTGAGCACGGAAGCCGGACGCTCTACCACCTCCCCGGCGGCAATCTTATTCGCCACGTCGGGTGGAAGTAGCCTGATATGAAGGCGTTCCGGCATCTTCCGTCAGCGAACGTCCACGACCACATCGTCCGTGGCCGTCGGTTTCACTTCGACCACTTCCTCGGAATGCTTGTAGGTCGGCAGATATCGATAATACACTTCCAGCATCAAGCAGCACATCGTGGTCGAATAGACCGGCCCGCCATGGTCGCCGCCATCCCAGTGGCCATCCTTTGCCTGAGCACCAATCAACGCCTTGGAGAACAGGGCATTCCAGGTATCCCAGTCCTTGCCACCTCTCTGAAACTTGGCTTGGGTAATGTAATACCAACCGTACATGGGGACTTTGCCATTACCAGCCGGCCAATCGCAAGCCACCGCCTTGAGGTATTCCAGGCCCGCGCGCACCTCGGGCACATTGGGCTGGCCCAGCAACTGCAGGCACAGTGTGCCGGCGCCCGTCATGTTCTGCGAAGCACTGGTACCTGGAGTACCCGGAACGCCTGAGTATCCAAACCCGCCCGATGATGCGCAAAACGCCTGCTTGCGGATAAACTCGATCCCAATCTTGATCGCGTTATCCAACTTCTCGTCAACCAGCCCCGTCATTTTGGCGGCCTTCATGGCCTGAAACTGCCATCCCGCCACCGACAAATCCCATCGGGCTCCCTTCGCATAGGCATAATCGAATCCACCC
>JBAXWO010000764.1:0-1770 GCA_037128375.1 bacterium | reverse complement strand
TCAGGATTTTCTCCTCTTCACTCCAGCGGAGCGGGTGGTAAATCCCCTCTTTCTTGGTCTTATGACATCAGCACGTGCATGGAGGTGGCAGCCGACGTCCCGGCGGCTGCATTCTCGGCATGCTTGGCCTGCCGAATGCGTTCGCCGGGACGTCGATCAGGGGTTTCCACCCGCTTCGCGCTCGCTGTCCAAAAGCCGGCCAAGTTCTCCGACAGCGTATAACGGCAGGGAGAAAAGATTGAAGTTTACCTTAACGAGGCTGTTGCCAATCGAAAGCTCGCTGGATATCCGCTGCCGACTTGGCGGGTTTAGATCGAACCGGACAGCCGTGTGGGCCGGCTTCTGCGCCATGAACTGGTGGAGCGAACGGAGCGTCCCGCTCCGACCCGCCTTGACTTCCACCGGGAAGATCTCGGGACCGCGCGCCATGACGTAGTCCACCTCCGCATTGGCGGCGCGTCCTTCGCGCAGCCAGTAGGCGAGTTGGGGTGCTTCCATGCCGCCAGCGGCATAGGCCAGGTGCTGCCCCACGAATTGCTCAGCCACGGCGCCCTCGTTGACAAGACGCGTATCATCCATCCGGCTCAGCGCGAGCCAGTCCATGCCGCAGGCATGGTTCATCAGCCCAACGTCCAGAAACAACAACTTAAAGGCCGATTCGTCGATATCCGCGTGCAGCGGAACACCAGAACAGTGACTGGCCAATACGCAATGGCAGACCCGTGCTCTCGCGAGTTGCACAATCGCCGCCTTGACGTCACGGGATCGCTCCTCGCGCGCCACATTCGCATACTTTATTTTCTGGCCCACCAAACGCGGAATTCGGCGGAAAACCTGTTGCAACAACGCCATCTCGCGTTGGCTCGCGTATTTAGCAAAGTCGTCTTCATAGGTGCTGATAAGCCTTCGATGGACGGCCGATGATTCTTCAAGGGATCCTGTCTCCACGAAGGCCTGAACGGCTTCAGGCATTCCGCCGACAAAGAGGTACTGGCGCTGGAGCAACAACAACTTCCGATGCGCCGATTCAGGTGGCGCCGAGTCCGGGCCGATCTCGTCGAGGTAGCGGCACAGGGCGGGTTCAATGGACTCCAGAAACTCCCGAAAGGTCATGGGTCCCAGGTGATGGTATTCGATGCGTCCCACAGGCATGGCGAAGCTGTGTTGCGCGAGCGTAAACTCCAGCAGTGATCCGGCGGCAATTACGGGAACGGCGGGTATATCCTCGTGGAGGTAACGGAGGGCCTGTAGTGCGGCTGGCGTGGCCTGAATCTCGTCCAGGAACAGCAACGATTGCGGGGTGGCGATTGAGCGGCCGACAAGGGCCTCCAACTCAGCGCGAATTCGTTGCGTGTCCAGCGAAGTGAACACTTTGTCCAACCCGAGATGCCGTTCCAGATTGACCTCATTGAGGGTCAAGCCTTGCCGGGCCGCAAACTGCCGCACGAGGGTTGACTTACCGACTTGTCTGGCGCCACGCAATACGAGCGGCTTCCGATGCGCCGACGTAAACCAATCCAGAAGCCGTTTTTCATCCTGTCTTTTCATTGGTATGCCCTTCTTTTGGCCAAATAATGTCACAAATAGGGGGCAATAGCAACATTCGGCATTCTTTTTGTGTAGAATATTTGGCTATTGCGCCATATTTCCGTCGCCCCCGAACCCTCAACCTTTGCTCTGTTGGGCATTGGGCTTGGGTTGGTGGGGCTGCGGAGATAAGCCTGGTTCAACTCAGGATCTGATGAAGGGCGGTCAAGAGACCGCCCTTTT
>JBAXWO010000763.1:0-1771 GCA_037128375.1 bacterium | reverse complement strand
TTCAATGTGGGAGGCGCTGTCCTCAGCGGCGATTCTTCTGTTTCAGGGATCGCGGCTCGGAGAGCCCCTCCTACATTCAATTCGGTCTGCAGTCTAAAGTCTGCAGTCTTCAGTCTCCTACATCCCGACTCGGCGCTCGGCACTCCATGCTCCCCGCTCTTACCCCCCTTCACGCCACCCGCTTAAGTCCTTCGAAGAGAAGCAGTCCCTGCGATGCGGCTTCTGTCATCAGACGTCGGTCAAATCCACTTTTGCAAAAAAGGGCATAGGTTACCTTGTAACCCTCAAGCCGACGGAACAAACCTGCCTTTCGCTCCAAGCTTTCCAGAACATCCCACCCTGTCTTCTTTGACGTCCATTTGCATTCGCCCAGGATGACCGCCTTGTGCTTTCGGTCAATCGCCGCCACATCGAACTCCGCTGTACGGGTCCACACGCGTCCAACCCGCTCGGGCACAAACGGCAAGGAACCGGAATCACCCAACCCGATCAACAATCGGCGGCAGACTTCCTCATACCCTGTGTGCCCCACATAGGCATCAAAGCGGTCGCGAATGATTTGCATCAACGGCCCCAGCCGGTTCTGTTCCAGAAGTGAACTGTTCGGGCGCAGAAACGTGAAGTGGAACCGGAGATAAGGATCCGCAATTTCGTAGCGCGTCGTCCGGGTGTGCTCGGGATCCTCCACATCGAGCGACACCTCGCGCCGCACCATCCCCAGGAAGAGCAGAGTCTGGAGATACTTGCCGACATGCGGCAAGGCGAGCCCCGTGACCTCGCCCACCCCGGTCGGGGTTTTCATTCCCGTCCCAATGGCATCCAGGATACTCAAGTACGTCCGGGCCTCCTGCAGTTCATCCTGAATAAGGAACGCTGGCTCCTGCCTGAAAATCGTCACCGGGGACAGGATGACTTCCTCAATATTACGGAACACCGGCCAGGAATCGTTCCATAATTCAAGATACTTCGGCACCCCCCCAATGACGCTATAGGTCTCAATTCGATGAGCCTCACTGTATCGGGGCAGAAACCCCTCCAGAGAGGCCGGCTCAATGGCGTCCAGTCGCATATCCGCCGTCGTTCGTCCATACAAGGCCCCGCCAGGCGACAGGATCTCTTGATGCATCATGTGGTAATGCGACCCGGACAAAATCAGCATCACCCGTGAGTGCTTCAACTCATGGTCCCACGCTGCCTGAAGCAGAGACGCAATACCCGGAACGGACTCCAGAACATAAGGCCACTCATCGAGAACAACAACGATACGCCGGTCACGCGCCACTCGTGCTAATTCACGGAAAGCCACTTCCCAGGAAGAGAAAGTAAAATCCGGGTCAGTTCCCCCCATCAAGGGCTGAAGTGCCTGGGAAAAGCGTGCCAGAAGTATTTTCGATGAACTCCTATAGGCAACCCAGTACACGGCCTCATCATGCTTCTGTCGGCCGATCCAGTGCGTCAGCAGGGTGGTTTTTCCGATCCGCCGTCGCCCATACAAAGCGAGGAACTGGGCACCCGGCCGCCGGTAGACCTCCTCCAGCAGCTTCTGTTCCTTTTCGCGATTCACAAACATAAGTTACATCTACAGTATATTACCAGAATTGTAAATTAATATATCCATTCCGCTATACGAGTCCAAAGACCCGAGTCCAATATTTGGAGGGCGAGGCTTGTCCGAGCCGTAAAGATAAGGCGGCTCACACAAGGTTCGGCGCTCCACGTTCTTCGCTCTCATCTGCTCCCCGATAACTGGCACCCTCACCCCAACCCTCTC
>JBAXWO010000762.1:0-1775 GCA_037128375.1 bacterium | reverse complement strand
GTTGGAGTGGCGGGAGAGGGGGTCAGACGTCCGGTATTCTCGTCGATCGACAGCCCGGTCATCAGGTTCGAAGCGGAGCGGTATTGCAGGGCCGCGCTGCTTCCATCGCCGGTCAACTCCAGGCAAAGACCGGCCAGAAACCGGCTGTAGGCATCGTCAGGAAATCCGTCACGCCGTTCGAGTTGCTGTATGATGTTCCGCGCTTCAACAGCGGCATCATCCCACATGCCCTGGGCGAGGTAGTTTCGGGCGAGAAACACATGGAGGTAGGTTCGTTCATACGGGTGGCCCCGGAAGGCGAGTGCTGTATCGTTGATGAGCATGCTTGCGCCGGCTTTGGTGACGCTGTGAGTCTCAAGTTCCTTCTCGAGGCGCACCGCCTGCAGCCAGTCCATTGTACTGCCGGCATAATCCCTCCGGAGGTGGCGGATCATGCCGCGTTCCATAAGATGCAAGACCTGATTGCCGTCTGCGGGAATAGAGGCGAGCGTCTTTTCGGCGGCGACAAGCTGGCCGGATCGGAACAGGTTATGGGCGTCGTCGGAGCGAACCGTTGCGCATCCGGCACCGATGAGAGCGGTCGCGGTGGCAACGATGAGAATGCAGCAATGCCGCCGCATCTGCATAAGGTTACCAGCCCACGATAGGTTTGCTGGCTCCTCGGACACGTTCCTTCTGCTGGGTCCAGGCAATCAGCCCGGTTTCCAGATCCGTCACTTCGACGGTCAACTGGTAGTAGACTTCCTCTTTCTTGGACAACCGGACCTGCCTGGGTTCCTCTTTCTGGATTTCCACCAGGGAGCCGGTAAACATATATTTGGCGCCCAGTTGCCGCCCGATCGCAACGCGGGTTTCCGGTGTGCAGTTGGCCAATTGATAGCCTTGCTCTTTCATCAGGGAGTCGCGCTGGCTTTCGTTGACAAAGTCGGCCTTGCCGGCGTTGATGACCACGGTGCGGATCGTGTCGGTGATGGCCTTGGTGTCGATGTGCCGCGAGGTGCGGTTCTGGATGCCCATTACGACGAGAATCGGTTTCTTGGCCGTTTGTCCGAGCAGGGGCGATGCGGAAAGGTCGGTGCCGACACTGTTCCCAAGCCAGCGCAGGTCGCTGAAATCGTAACTGGCATCCATGGGTTTGGCCGTAGCGACATCCATCTCCTTGACCGAGGAATGCAGGGCGCTGCATCCCGATCCGAGCGACAGGGCCAACGCGGCAACCGTCCAAAGACCTGAATATTTCGATACGTGGAACATGGCGTGAACCTCCGGATAGTACTGTGATTTGATAACCAACCCTGAGGACCCGATAATAGGCCCCGGGTGTCTTCCGTACAATCAAAATCACGCAAACGGAGACGGCGAAATCTAGGGGCGTGGTGGAGGAGCTGTCGGGAGCGGGGAAGGCGGGCGTGCCGATTGCGAAGAAGCGGCCGCATGCTTGGGCCGCCTGAAAAGAATCTTCCGGTAACCGGCCGACGCCAGGCGGCTGGCGATGGACGACACTTTTGCGAGGGGGGTTTCGGCCGCTATGTCGATGGTAATGGGGGTGTCCGGTGTGGCACCCGAGGAACGGAGTCGCCTGGCGAGGTGGTCAAGGTCGCTCGCCTTGCCTTCTAACAGGATGGCTCCCGATGGGGTGAGGGTCAGGATGACGCCGTCAGCGCCGTCGCCGGCGGATTGGTGCCGAGGCTTAGACGCACCAAGGCGCCGGGGAAGGTATTGACCGAACCCCAGATGGCGTGATCGACGGGATTTTCGATCACCGAATAGAACCC
>JBAXWO010000761.1:0-1776 GCA_037128375.1 bacterium | reverse complement strand
GCCGCCTGAATCACCCGCTCAACCCGCCGCCACCCATTTTCACCCATTTGGAGAGGGATAATGACATCCGCATGCGGGCAACGCCGCAACATCGGATAGGCGCGCTCGGCGACCACCAGCACGATCTTCTTCGCTGACGCAGCTCGCCGAATTTCACGCAAAGCACCGCTGAAAAGTAAGGCATCCCCCAGCGACCCTGACAGAATCACCAATAGGGAGTTCGGGTGGCCAATAAACCTGGCCGGCAAGCCAATGAGCCGTCCCAGGACCCATCCGAGCTTGGTCCATTTCGGATACTCATTCCACGCCACGTTCATACACCTATTTGTTCTCTCATACGTGGAAGGCGCGCTCCGCCACGGCGCCACTTCTACTGATTCCCTACTGACTGCCAAATTGACTGCCCTTCGCTCTTCAGAAACGCACCGATCGGCTCAGGCTTTCGTCTTCGCCACCACAACCAACGATAGCCCGGTCCACGGTAGGATGGGATCCAGGATTTTGAAAACCGGTACCAAGGCATTGAAGAGCTTCATCTGGACCTTGCCCAGCGTCATTCGCCTGAACACCTTCCCATTCATGAGCCAGCCCAGTACCCCGGGCTTGTTCAGACTGAATGATCGCTCGACGTCAAACCCCGCCGCTGTCAGGGACGTCACGAGTTCCCGCCGCCGATAGCGCCGGAAATGCCCCAGCGCCACATCGAGGCTCCCGTGCAGCCATACTCCCGCCGGCACCACCAGCACCAACCGTCCACCAGGTTTCAACACCGCATGCATATTCCGCAAGGCGACGTGCTCATTCTCGATGTGCTCCAGGACGTTGGAGCAGAGGATCGAGTCGACGGGAGGCAGTCCTGCCAGTGTCCCCAATGTAGGACCACCGGACCCCCACTCCCCGCTCGCCACATTCCACAGCCGCACCTCCACACGCTTCCGTCCCTGGAAAAGGTTTTGCAGGTTCCGCACATACTCCGGGTCGATGTCCGTCGCAATGATCTTATCTTTGTGCAACAATGCGCGCACATTGTTCCCTATCCCCGCCCCGACCTCCAGTACCACCCCCGTGAGATAGCGATCCAGCCTCTTCATCAGCCACTGCGTGAAGCGTGTGGCCAATTCCATATCCCTCAAAATGGCCTCCCCATAACGCTCCTCATACAAATCGTCCACGATCTTGTATTTGATCATGACCCAAACTGCGGAGAAGACATCCTTCAGCCCGATCTTCTTCCCTTCTTCATACGTCCGGCCGGAATAGCTGATGGGAACCTCATAGACCACGAGTTTACGTTTGGCCACCTTCGCGGTTATTTCGGGCTCGATACCGAAGCCGTTTGACCGGATTGGCATGGTCTTCAGAATTCCCATTCTGAACGCCTTGTAGCACGTCTCCATGTCCGTCAGGTTCAAATCGGTCAGGACATTGGAACATAACGTGAGGAGTCTATTGGCAATGCTATGCCAGAAGAACAGCACACGCCGATACTCCGAGGCGACGAAACGTGAGCCGTACACCACATCCGCACCCTTTTCCAGGATCGGCCTCAGAACCTTTAAAACCTCCATGAGCGGCAAGCCCGGACCCTGATGTGCTTTGAAGGCCACGGGAACATAATCGGCCTTGAAAGCTTCTGTACAAAAACTCATTCCGACCAAAGCCGCCTTCATCGGATCGATCGAAGTCGTTTCGGTGTCAAAACTGAAGGCCTTTACCTTCCGAAGCTCTTGGGCCAACGTCTCGAGCTCCCTCGGAGTCTGAACCGTTTTATAATCC
>JBAXWO010000760.1:0-1778 GCA_037128375.1 bacterium | reverse complement strand
CGCGATCGAACAGGTGGGACTCTGGCTGGCCTGCCGGACGAACATGCCGGTGGATCTGCCTGTAGGGAGTCCTGTCGAGGGGTCCATTTCTGCCGGCAACAGAAAATCCATCTTCCGGTTGCCTTCGTTGGAGTAGCCTTTTGGATTCAACACCCGGCTGGCCGCCAGTTGGATGTGCTGCCATTCCTTCGCGCCCTCAGGCCGCACCTTGAAGAATATCCAGGCTGCGTCGTGGTTGCTATCATTTCGCCAGGAACCGCTCCAGGCGGCGTCGAACTGGATGGTGGCACGTTGTTTGTCGTCGCCGGGCACGATCCTGACGTTCGTGATATGCCCCAGCGGCCCCGGGTTTTCTTGCACCCGATGCATTTTGTCTTCCGCGTTAATCAGGATCTGCGCCTGCGCCGTGCCCGCCGCCAGCCACAGAGCGCAGACGGCCAGCCTGCGCGCCAGCCTGCCGTCGTTTCCCGCCTCACGCCTTGTTGTCTTCTTCATCGTGTGCATCCTTTCGGTCTGTCGGACGAGTCGGACAGGTCTGTCCTGTCTGACGGCTCCTTCCCGAAACCTGAAACCTGAGACCTCATCTACTCCTCCATCACGAACTTCGAGTAGAACCTGGCAATGAAGGGTTTCGTTATCACCGGTGCCCACTGGAACCGATAGCGCAGCCCCTTACCGTCGTTATCCATAAACATGAAGTAGTAGCAGCACTTCCCCCCAGGCGCGAGGCCGAGGTCGGCCAGCGGCAGACGCAGTTCATAACGGGTAACCTTGGCGGCATCATCACGCACCACAGCATACTTGGCGGTCTTCGACACGTTTTTGTTCTTTCCAGCCACCGGTGGGAAAACCACGCCGTTTGTCGTCAGCGCCAGCCAAAGGCTCGTCTGCATCCCATTCGTATCGATCAATCCAACATTCATGGCGTCGCCATCCCAGATGCTGGCGGCGGTGTTCGTGTTGCAGTGCACGTCGTCCGTCACCTCGGCGGCGACGCACAGGGCCTCGCTGTCCCGGCCCAGGTACGCCTTGACGCTCATGTCCTCGGAACCACGCCAGGGGTCGGAACAAAAGAGCGAGTAGCTGCGGAAGTGAACCGGATAGATCGTTGAAGGCTCGTTCAGGGTCAACAGGGGCTTGTCCCACTCCTCCAGAACGCCGTCCGCCTGCATGGGTTTCTTCATGTGGGCGAGTGGAACCGTCTCGTCCGCCGACGGTTTGATGAACGGCGCCATGGTGGTATCGCCGGGAGTCTGGCCTTCCAGTGTGGTTCCCACGGGCGCGGGGGCTGAACGCGCGCCACGCCAGCCGGCGTACGGGTTTTTGTTCGACCGGTCCAAACGCGCATAAAGAGGGCCCACGCGTCCTGCAATGAGCAGGTGAACGGGAATCCATGTACTTTGCGCCGCTACTACAGAAGATTTAGGGATCGAGTCGCCGCGGATGATCACGCCTTCAGTAAAGGAGGACGGCCAGTCCGAGGGCAAGTCGAGCGTGCCGCGTCCGTGCGTCCCGGCGAACGCGCGCCCCGCGACGTCGCCAATGGATACCGCACGCTCAATGATCTCACCAACTTGCACCCAGTCCACACCCCAATAGGACGGAGCCACCTGGTTCGGGGCCGCCAACTCCGGCCCGCGAATGGCTTTTTCGTATTCCAGTTCCGTCATGGGCCGCAATCCCGCCCAGGCCGCGTAGGCCGTTCCGTCCGCCCAGGACAACCAGGGACACATCCCATCCGGGTCTGTGGCTGAAAAGGTGTACTGCGGCGACTTCCC
>JBAXWO010000076.1:0-8844 GCA_037128375.1 bacterium | reverse complement strand
GGTGTTGAAGGATGCCAAGCTGATGGGCGGGGCGGAGTACGTGGGCAGCGGCGGCGCGATCCGCCAGCGTGTGATGAGCACGCCGGCGGCCATCGGGTATGTAGGCCTCGCGTTCACCGAGGGGGTCAAGTCCCTGCAGGTTAACGGGGTGGCGCCTTCGGCGGACACGGTGGTGGCAAATACCTATCCGATTTCCCGTCCGCTGTATCTGTACACGAACGGTCGGCCGAAGGCGGGAACTCCCCTGTTTGACTTCGTGAATCTGTGCAAGACAGAGCAAGGCCGGAAAATCATTGAAGATACCGGCTATGTCCCGGTGAAGTGATTTCGCGCGCGTGCGGGGTTATTGGTTCTCGGTTACTGGTGCGGAGGATTCGTGATGCCAGCTAACGGGTAGCCAATAACCCTTTCGCTTTCGGGAGATGTGACGATGGAAGGAATGGCCCAAAACACGGGATCATCGCTACTGATGAGCCATCGCGCCCGGCGGGTGCAGCGGTTGGTGGGCTTTCTGGGGTCCGGCTTCCTGCTTGCCGTTACCTCCCTTTCGACGCTTGCGGTCCTGTTCATTTTCTATTTCATCGCACGCGATGCCTGGCCTTTCTTTCAACTGCAGGGTTTCAGACAATTCTTCACCAGCGCACACTGGTACCCCTCGGCGGCGACCCCTGAATTCGGCACCCTGGCCATATTCATAGGTAGCGGGCTGGTGACCCTGGGCGCGGTGCTTGTGGCGGTTCCTCTTGGCATTACCGCAGCGGTGTGCCTGAGTGACGTTCTTCCCTTTTCGGTGCGACAGGTGGTCAAGCCGGTGATCGAGATTCTCGCCGCCATTCCGTCGGTTGCCTACGGTTTCTTTGCCTTGGTCGTCTTTGCCCCCCTGTTGCAGGAGAAGGGCGGGCACCTGCTTCAGATCGCCGCATGGATAATCGGTGTGCCGTTGGGTTTGCTCGCCAGTGTCGTCGTGAGCGATATGGCCACCGATCGGATTGACGAATCGCGTCGCGCGGGGATGCGGTGGGGCTTGATGGCGGGGTTCGGGGGGTTGGTCTTCTGGGGCCTTTGGCAACTGGGCGCGTTGCTGGGTGGCCTTACCATTAGCAGCGGAACCAACGCGCTGAATGTCTCCATCATCCTCGGCATCATGGCCCTGCCCACGGTGGTCAGCGTGGCGGAGGATGCGATCCAGGCAACGGGCAGGGAACTTCGTGAAGGCAGCTATGCCTTGGGGGCCACCCGGTCCGAAACCATCCTCAGGACGATTCTTCCGGCGGCCAGCAGCGGGATCATGGCGGCGGTTATTCTGGGGGTGATGCGAGCCGTGGGGGAAACCATGGTGGTCTGGATGGCGTCGGGCAACGCCGCCCAGATTCCCAAGCCCTGGTACAACATGCTCCAGCCCGTCCGCACCCTCACGGCCACCATTGCAGGCGACATGGGCGAGGCCGATCAGGCCACCGGTTCAGCCCGCTTCCATGTGCTGTTCGCCATGGCGCTCTGTCTGTTGGTATTTTCGTTCGCGTGCAATCTGGCAAGCGAATGGGGAGTGCGACGCACCCGCAGGAAGGTCGGGAAATAGGGTCATGCGACTGGAAACCCGCAAAATGCTGGACCGCTCGTTCACCGCCTCCGGTGTGTTGGCGATTATCCTGATGACGGCCGCGCTGGTGATTCTGCTGGCCCCGATGTTTGCCCGGGGAGCAGGAGCGATCTTCTTTACCGCCACCGTGGAACACCGGCGGCTGATGATGGAGAAGTTCGAACGGGGGAGCCGAACGGAGATCGAGGCGGAAGTCGCCGCCGCAAAGGCCGCCCGGGCGCCGGTCTACGAGATGATGGCGGCGTATGAAAAGCAGTTGGACGCCATGCCCTCCGCCGATCGCCGGAAAATGCTGCCGGCCTTCAAGGATCTGAAGAAGGCGCTCCACGCCCTGTTGGGCCCTGCGCCCGGATCGCTGCGTCCCATGCTGATGCGCGATCAGTTCGGCCAGACCCGGTGGGACCGGGCCCAGGTGAAACTGGAACGTGTGCTCTACCGCGAGGAATGGGATTATAGCCGCCCCGAGCGGGGGAGTGTGAAGGTGCTCAAACCCCGGGCGGACGATTTTGCAGACACCGCGCTGGCCCCCCTGTTTTCCTATCTTTCTGCCAACCTCGAGAAAATGCTGCGACCCCGGAAGACGGTGTACTGGCAGTTCCTGACGGATGAATCCTTTGACTCGCATTTCTTTGGGGGAATCTGGCCTGAATTGCTGGGCACGTTCTATCTGACGGTCGGGGCGATGCTGTTCGCGATTCCGATGGGGCTGATTGCGGCGATCTACCTGACCGAATATGCCCCCGAGAACGCCTTTGTGAGTTTCCTCCGGACCTGCATCAGCACCCTGGCCGGGGTGCCGAGCATTGTGTTCGGATTGTTCGGTCTGGCCTTCTTCATCAACACGTTGGGGGTATCGCATTCCAAGAGCGTCCTGGTCGGGTCCATGACGCTGGCTCTGATGATTCTGCCCACCGTGATCCGGGCTTCGGAAGAAGCGATCCTTGCCGTGCCCCGGACGTACAAGGAGGCGGCTTTGAGCCTGGGCGCCGGGCGCTGGCACACGGTGATGACGATCATCCTGCCCGCCGCGTTGCCGGGGATTCTTACGGGCATTGTGATCAGCATGGGACGGGCGGCCGGAGAAACGGCGCCGATCATCTTTACGGCGGCGGTCAGCGTCGGAAAGCCCCTCTCCCTGCTGCAGGTGTTCAGCCACCCGACGCCCGCCCTGTCCTGGAACATCTATAACCTGGCGACCGAACACGAGGCGATGGACGAAATCCGGCATGTCCAGTACGGGCTGGTCCTGGTGCTGGTCACGCTGGTTCTACTGCTGAATCTGGCCGCCATTCTGATGCGGGCCCGGATCGCAAAACGTTTGAGAGGATGAGAGGGAATTATGAATACGGCTAATCATGCCATCGACAAGGGACGCCAGGCCGGGTGGAGCGAGTGGGCGGAGGGTGGGGACCGGGCCCCGGAGGCCCACGTGCGGGCGCTTGGTTTTTCGGTGTTTTATCGCGCAAACCATGCGGTGAAAACGGTCAATTTGGATTTTGCCAAAGGTTGCGTCACGGCGATCATCGGCCCGAGCGGCTGCGGCAAGAGCACCCTGCTCCGGGCCGTCAACCGGATGAACGATCTGGTCCCAGGCTGTCGGGCGGAGGGGGAATTGCTGTTCGACGGACAGAATGTCTATTCGCCCGCCATCGACGTGGTGACCCTGCGGCGCAGGATCGGCATGGTGTTCCAGAAGCCGAATCCGTTTCCGAAGACCGTATTCGACAACGTGGCCTACGGGCCGCGTCTTCACTTGCAGGTCAACCCGGGTAAGTTGGCGGAGATTGTCGAGCGGAGCCTGACGGGCGCGGCGTTGTGGGACGAGGTCAAGGACAGGCTGCATCAGAATGCGCTGGGGCTGTCCGGCGGCCAGCAGCAGCGGCTTTGCATCGCCAGGGCGCTTGCGGTGGATCCCGAGATTCTGTTGATGGACGAGCCCACCTCGGCGCTCGATCCGCGGGCCACGCTAAGGATCGAGGACCTGATCGACGATCTGCGGGGGAAGTACACGATTATTATCGTCACCCACAATATGCAGCAGGCGGCGCGGGTTTCGGACTTTACGGCTTTTATGTATGAGGGAACCATGATCGAGTACGGACAGACCACGGCCATGTTCACGAAGCCAAGGGAAAAGCAGACGGAAGATTATATCACCGGCCGGTTCGGCTGAGGAGAATACCATGAGAGTTCATTTCCAGCGCGAGATTGACAAGTTGAAGCGGCAGATCCTTGAGATGAGCGCCGATGTTGAAAAGGCGGTTTCGGAGTCCGTCCGGGCCGTGGAAACCCGTGATGCCGTCCTGGCGGAATCCGTTATGGCGCACGAGCCCGATACCAACGTCCGCGAAGTGGATGTTGAGGAGGAGTGCCTGAAGATCCTGGCTCTGCATCAACCCGTGGCGGCGGATCTCCGTTACCTCGTGGCCGTTTTGAACATCAACCGCGACCTGGAGCGGATCGGCGACCTGGCGGTCCATATTGCCCAGGGAGCCCTGTTTCTATGCGGGATGCCCCCGGTTGACGTTCCGATTCAACTGGGCGAGATGGCCGCCAAGGCGCAGCAGATGCTGAAGAAGGTGCTGGATGCCTTCGTCAACGTGGATGTCGCGGCAGCGCGCGAGATCCGCCTAGCGGATTCGGAACTCGATGTCCTGAATCGCGAGATGGCCTCCCGTCTCAAGACGGAGATCATGCGCCGTCCCGCCCTGCTGGAACCTTTTCTGAAACTCATACACATCGCCGGCCGCCTCGAACGGATCGGCGACCACGCGACCAATATCGCCGAGGACCTGATCTACCTGATCGAGGGGAAAATTGTGCGCCACACCCTTGAGACATCTGCCGAAACGGCGCCCCCTAGACAGGAAGGATAATACCATGGCCAGAAAGACACGGCCGCGCATTATCGGGATTCTGACGGCGGGTGGAGATTGTCCCGGCCTGAACGCCGCCATCCGCGGCGTGGCGAAGGCGGCCCTTCACCATGATATGAAGGTCATTGGGATCCTCGATGGGTTTCGAGGCCTGGTCGAAAATCGGACCGTTCCCATCGAGGATCAGCAGGTGAGCGGGGTCCTGACGCTGGGCGGAACCTTCCTGGGTTCCAGTCGGGACAAGCCGCACAAGATGACGATGGGCGACAAGGTCATGGATATGACCGATGTCGCCATAGCCAACGCCCGTCGACTGCAGTTGGATTGCCTAGTCTGTCTGGGAGGGGGAGGAACCCAGAAGAACGCCCTTCACCTGCATAAAGCGGGGGGCATCAATGTCCTGACGTTGCCCAAGACGATCGATAATGACGTTGCCATGACAGACATTTCGTTCGGGTTCGACACGGCGTTGGGGATTGCCACGGAGGCCATCGACCGGCTCCATACCACCGCCACCAGTCATCATCGGATCATTGTCTGCGAAATCATGGGCCATTCGGCCGGCTGGCTCACGCTGGGCGCGGGGATTTCAGGCGGCGCGGACGTGATTCTGATCCCGGAGATTCCTTATGATCTGGAGGCGGTTGCCGCGAACCTGCGAAATCGACAGCACCACGGCAAGCGGTTTTCCATCATCGCGATCGCCGAGGGTGCACTCTCGCAAGGCGAGGTTGAAGCCCTCTCCAAAAGGCAGAAGAGCTCCCGGAAGAATGCGACCCCCGTCGCGCCAGGCATCGACAGCAATAAGATCCACCTGGTTCAGGAGCCCATGTCCAGCCGGGTTGCCCGCCATATCCAGCAATTGACCGGGTTGGAGGCGCGCGTGACGTCGCTCGGGCATGTCCAGCGTGGTGGAACGCCCTCCCCGGCTGACCGCCTGCTCTGTACCCGGTTGGGGACCAAGGCGGGGGAACTGCTTATGGCCGGTGTTTATAACGTCATGGTGGCCGTGCGCGGGGAAGAGTGTGTGCCCGTTCCGCTGGAAAAAGTGGCCGGCGTGGTCAAGCGAGTTCCAGTCAACCATCCCTGGGTGAAGACCGCCCGACTCGTCGGGACCTGCATGGGCGATGTTTCAGGGGTGTGAGATGAGATCCTCCAGCGCCCATCCGCGAGGCAACTGCGGCAAACCTGCTGACGGATCGCGGTTTCTGGACCGCGATCTGAACTGGCTGGAGTTCAACAGGCGCGTGTTGAACGAGGCGCAGGATGAGAGGACCCCGTTGCTCGAGCGGGTCAACTTCCTCGCCATTTTCACGTCCAACCTCGATGAATTCGTCATGAAACGGGTTTACGGGTTGCGGGAGAAGATCTGGGCCGGGGTGAAGAACCAGGAGCATGACGGGAAAACCTCCGAAGGGCTTTTGCATACCATTCATGCAACCATCCAGGAGCTGTTGAACCTTCAGGCGGAGGCGTATCAGAACTCCATCAAGCCCGCCCTGGCGGCCCAGGGCATCCATCTTCTCGGGTGGGGCAAACTGACTCACGAGGAACAGCAGGCTGCGGCGGAGATCTTCGACAAGACCGTCTTTCCGGTTCTCACCCCCCTGTCGGTGGATATGGGCCACCCGTTTCCGTTCATCTCCAATCTCTCCCTGTCACTCGGGATGACGCTCAAGGACCCGGAAACAGGGCGGAGTTCTTTTGCCCGGGTGAAGATCCCAGACACCCTGCCGCAATGGATTCGGATCGAGACGGCGGCGTTCAAGGGGCACTACCGCTTCGTCTCCCTCGTGGATTTGATGTCACACCATCTTGACCGGCTGTTCCCCGCCATGGCGATCAGCGGTGTCATGCCGTTTCGTGTGACACGGAATGCGGAGGTGGATGCCGACCTGGACGACGTTCAGGATCTGCTTCAGGCAGTGGAAGAGCAGGTTCGTCAGCGCCGCATGGAATGCGCGGTGCGGCTGGAGTGTCCCTCGGGGTCAGATCCCGTCAATCACCGCATCCTCATGGATGCCCTTGAACTGGGGCGGGAGGACGTGTACGAGATGACGGGCCTGGTGGAGTATCGGAGCCTCCGGAACATTGCCCTGCTTCCCTTTCCCGCGTTCGCCCACAAGCCCTGGACACCGCTGGCGCCGCGCCGACTGAAGGGCGATGACCGGATCTTCGACGTGATTCGGACGGGGGATGTGATGGTGCATCATCCCTACGAATCCTTTGACGATACCGTTCTGCGCCTGGTCAAGGACTCCGTGGCCGACCCGGATGTGCTGGCGATCAAAATGACCCTGTACCGGACCGGGAAGGATAGCCCGTTCGTTCCGTTGTTGATTCGGGCGGCGGAGATGGGCAAGCAGGTGGCCTGCCTGGTCGAGTTGAAGGCCCGTTTCGACGAGCACGAGAACATCATCCTCGCCCAGAAGATGGAGCGTGCCGGCGTGCATGTCGTGTACGGGATGGAAGGCCTGAAAACTCACACCAAGACCACGCTGGTGGTCCGGCGCGAGGAAGGGCTGGCGCATTGTTACGCGCACATCGGAACCGGCAACTATCACCGGCAGACCGCGCGGCTGTATGAGGATGTCAGCCTTCTGACCTGCCGACCCGACCTCACGGCCGACATTGCCGACCTATTCAATTATCTCACGGGGCGGAACCGTAAAACGAATTACCGCAAGTTACTGATTGCCCCCGCAGGCATGAAGCCGCGTTTCCTGGCGCTCATTGATCGGGAAATCGAGCATCACCGGGCGGGGCGTCCCGCCCATATCCTGGCAAAGATGAACCAGTTGGAGGATCGGGATATCGGCAATGCGCTCTATGCCGCCGGTCAGGCGGGGGTGCCCGTGGACCTCATTGTCCGGGGGTTCTGCACGCTCAAGCCCGGTGTTCCCGGCCTGAGCGAGAACATCCGGGTGATCTCCATCATCGGCCGCTTTCTTGAACATTCCCGGATTTTCCACTTTCGGAACGGAGCGGAACAGGAGGTTGACGGCGACTATTTCATCGGGTCTGCCGATTGGATGCACCGTAATCTGGAAAGCCGTGTCGAGGCGATCACCCCCATCGAAGACCGTGCCATCAAGGCTGACCTGCAATGGATCCTGCAAACTCAACTCTCCGACCGACGCTGCGCCTGGGACATGAAGGCGGATGGATCCTATGAGCAGAGCAGGACTGCGGAACCGGACGAGTCCCCCTCTTCCCTGGGTTCCCACGAAGTGATGATGAGGCAGGCAAGGCTTTGCCACGGGTAGACGGGCCTCGACGAACGCTCCGGATCCCTCCGCTTGATGGCCTTCCCCATGTCCGCCCGGATGAATCAAGCCCGCATCGGACCCTAACACAATTCTAATGGTCTTTTTCCCGCGTTTTTCCTACCGTGTGCCCTTCGGAATTCGAAATCACCAAGGAGGAAGAACGCATGAAGAGGGTTTGGACAGTCGCCGGGGCGGTGGTGTTGGCGGGAATGACAGGGTTGACGGGCTGTGGCAAGCCGCGGGAAAACGTGACCATGGCGGGTTCGACGGCGTTTCAGCCTTTTGCCGAGAAACTGGCGGAGACTTACATGGCCGCCCATCCGGGCGTGAATATCACGGTCCAGGGCGGCGGTTCCTCGCTGGGGATCCAGTCCACCCTGTCAGGGGCGGCCCAGATCGGCATGGCGGACCTGGTGACACTTCCCCCGGAGGCGTCAGCCCTCCAGAGCGTGGTGGTGGCGCGGGACGGGATTGCCGTCGTGCTGAATCCGGCCAACAAGGTTACCGCGCTGACGCTTGACCAGGTGCGTGATATTTTCAGCGGGAAGATCGCCAACTGGAATGCGGTTGGTGGTGACGATCATGCGATTGCCGTGATCTCCCGCGAAGCGGGGTCGGGAACGCGCACCTCCTTTGAGCAGATCGTCGGCCATGTCAAACTGTCCGGTGACGCCCTGATTCAGGATTCCAACGGCACCATCCGCGAAACCGTGGCCAACGACGCCAATGCCATCGGGTATCTCTCCCATGGCCTCATCAACGACAAAATCAAGTCCGTAACGGTGGATGGCTTTTGCTGTACCGAGCAGGACATCATGGCAGGGAACTACAAGCTGGTGCGGCCGGTCTTCCTGTTGACCCGGAAAGAAGCGGGCCCGACCTGCCAGGCCTTTCTGGACTACCTGGTCTCGGACGAAGCGCAGACGCTGATTCACCAGAACGGGCTGATTCGGGCGAAGTGAGGGGAAGAATCCAGAAGTCAGGAGTCAGAAGTCAGGAGTCAGAACAAAAACTTCTGAATACCGACTTCTGAATACTTGTTTCCTTCCATGACACTCAACGGCGAAAAGATTGCGAAATACACTCTGATGACGGTGGC
>JBAXWO010000759.1:0-1780 GCA_037128375.1 bacterium | reverse complement strand
AGACCGCTCCTGCGGCGTCCTTCCTCGCGCAGATCGAGAAGATCGTGGCCGGTCTCCCCGCCGCCAAGCCGGAGGAACTGGTTGCCGCCAGCGCCCTGCTGAGGACTTACGGCGACGTCTCGGGGTTCTATCTCGACCGCGCCCTGCGCCGGGCGAATCCGGACGCGATCGCGCCCGTTGTAACGATGCTGGTTGAAATGCGAGACGTGTCGCTGGCTGGTAAGATCCGCGAGATGCGGAAGACCTCGGCGCCTCTGGCTTCCAAGATCGACGCATGTCTGGCCGATCTGGCTGGGAAAGGCGCCCCGAGCCAGGCTCCCTGGTTCTACGCCGTCCTGAAGACCGACGCCGACAATGCCTTCCCGATGTGCGGGCCGATGCTCTCCAAGGTGATGCAGGAGACCTGCAAAAACAACGGCAATGCGTTCAATGCGCTTGTGGGAGACCCGCAGGGGCACGTAACTCTCAAGACCTACCTCGACAAATTGCCCAAGCCTGCGATTCCCAAGCCGAATCCGAAGTGACCGACGTTCCCACAATGGGAACAGGAATGATCCATGATCGCCTTTGTACGCGGAACCTTGTTTGAGAAAAAGCCCATGACGGCCTGGATCGATGTCCAGGGCGTGGGCTACGAGGTGATGATCACGCTGGGCACCTACGACCGGCTGCCCGCCGTGGGGCAGCCCTGCCTGCTGCATACCTGCCACATCATCCGCGAAGATGCGCATCTGCTGTTCGGATTCCATGACCCCGACGAGAAGTCCACGTTCGAATTGCTGATCACCGTCAACGGCGTCGGCCCCAAGGTGGCGCTGGCGATCCTCAACGGCCTGCCCGTCGCCGACCTCCGGGCCGCGATCGCCGAAGGCAATGTCAAACGCCTGAGCACCGTCCACGGCGTCGGCAAGAAGACCGCCGAACGGCTGGTCGTGGAACTGCGCGACAAGATCGATCCCGCCGAAGCGTTTGCCGCGCAGATCCTGGCGCACCCCGGCGGCGATTCCGCCGTCCTGCGTGACACGGTGCTGGCGCTCACCCAGCTCGGCTTTGCGCACGAACAGGCGCGCAAGAAAGTCCAGACCGCGCTCGACGCCGGCGCCGACCCCTCCAACACCGAAGCGCTGCTCAAAAAGGCCCTCGCCGGGCGGTGAGCCTCACGAGGCGCTTGCAAAACCCTGTTTTGCAAGCGGAGTGTTCAGGTGTCAGGTTTCGGGTGTCAGGAAGAACCACACGATGTTGCGTCTTCCTGAAACCTGAACACTGAAACCTGAAACCGGCGCTTGCAGGGGTTTTGCAAGCGCCGCTCACACAAACCGGCGCTTCAGGCGTCCCCGGTACTTGTCGATCGCCCAGCGCACCATTTCGAACGGTTCGCGCACGCCAAACAGCAGCGCGCCGGCCACCCCGCCTGCAAGCCCGCCAGCGCCGCCCGCCGCCAAATGGATGAGATCGCTCATCTTCCGCCCCGCGTGCAACGCGTCCGGCAACGCGTCCGTCCCCCGCATCGCCACCCAGGCGCCCGCGCCAGCCACTAGCGAGGCCAGCCCCACGCGCGCCAGAAACAGCAGCGTCGGCTTGAGCGGAAAGACCGGTGTCGATGTGCGCAGCAGCCCGACCAAGGCAACGCTCTTGAGCGTGCGCGACAGCGCAAACCCGCCTGCAATGATGCCCAGCAGCAGCAGGTCGTTGCCCTGACACAGCCGCAGCCCGGCCCAGCTTACTGCCATGCTGAACGCGGAGAAGAGCACCCCGACCACCACCACCGATGTCGTGCGGC
>JBAXWO010000758.1:0-1785 GCA_037128375.1 bacterium | reverse complement strand
TCTATCGCGAGTTCTACCTGCCGCACATCGAACGGGCCTGCCGGACCCTGCACGCCGCTGGCAAGTACGCCGGCGCGCATCTGGACGGCAACAACCATCTTATCGTCAATGAGGTCGCCGGCACGGCGCTGGACTTTATCGAGTCCTTCACCCCGCCGCCCGACTGCGACCTGCCGCTGGCCGACGCTCGCCGCGCCTGGCCCGGGAAGACGTTCATGATCAACTTCCCGTCATCCCTGCATCTTCAAGGGGCGGAGTCCATCCGGGAGCACGCGCGCCGCTTGCTCGAAGAGGGCGCGGGCGACGGGCGCCGCATCGTGGTCGGCGTGATCGAGGACGTACCTGACCGCGGCATACACACACTCGTGCCCCTGGCCGAGGAGGTGGCGGCGTGGAAACTGTGACAAGCACAGCGCAAGAAAGTGAGAAGAATGTGAACCCGTGCCTGAATCAACGAGAGCCGCTAATGCGGGTGTTGCTTCTCGGTGATTCAATCCGGATGGGGTGTGCAGCGGGTCCGGGCTACCAGGCGTTTGTCCGGGAAGCCGTGGCCGATCTGGCGGACGTCGTCGGGCCCGAGGACAATTGCGAGGACAGTGGAAATGTCCTGGCCCATCTGGATCGTTGGCTCGGTGCCGGAGCGTGGCGGGTCATTCATTTCAACTGCGGACTGCACGACATCAAGTGCGAACGCGGCACCCGCGTCTGCAAGACGCCGGGAGACCGTTACCGCGACAACCTGCGGGGCGTCTGCGACCGGCTGCGCAAGACGGGTGCGGGCCTGATCTGGGCCACCACGACGCCGGTGATCTACGAGCGGCATCTGGCGAAGGGCTTCGACCGGCGCGAGGAGGATGTGCTTGCCTACAACCAGGTGGCTCTGGAGGTGATCCGCGCGCATGGCATCCAGGTCAACGACCTGCATGCCGCGGCAATGGCTGGCGGTGTCGAGCGCCTGCTCTCCGGAGATGGCGTCCATTTTGCTGAAGCGGGCAGCCGTCTGCTCGCCAGTTCGGTTTCCGGAGCAATCCGGACATGCATGGGTGCAGTCAGGAGGATGCGAACCTCAAACCCTATCCCGAACCTTGTCCCGAACCCAACTCAATGCGGTTGTGGATGGGAGTGAGGTTCGGGACAAGGTTCGGGAGGAGAGGTTTGGGAAGCGGGGGCGTGGACAGAAGATGCTGGGCGGGTGAGTGGCGAGACGGACCGGTCGCTGTTTGGTAGAACGCTATATGACGATCAAGAGCCAAGAACTGGGAGAAAAGGGTATGAACAGAGCAGAGACACCACTTTCAATCGCACAGCACACGGTCGTGTACCACGATCCTGCCCAATGGGCCGCGGTGCCAGCCAACAACGGCGGCAACGGACCCATTTGGCAATGGGGCAACGAGCTGCTCGTGGGCTTCACGGTGGGCACATTCGCCCGCACGGACAATAACCACCAATGCACCAATGACAAGCCGTTCGACTCGTGGTTGGCCCGTAGCCGCGACGGCGGCGAGACCTGGCAGGCTTATACGCCCGTCGGCTACCAGGGCCAGCAGGGATGCCGGACAGAGGATGCGATCCCGCTTCCCGAGGCCGTGGACTTCACCAGCCCTGGCTTTGTGATGCGTGTGGAGGGGGATGGCTACCATGGTAACGGCGGGCGCCAGTGGTTCCATAGCCTGGACAAGGGGGTGACCTGGAAAGGGCCGTACACCTTCGGTGCTCTGCCAGACCATCCGGAGTTGGCGGGCCGGAACCTCACGGCGCGCACGGCCTACATCGTCAACGGCC
>JBAXWO010000757.1:0-1786 GCA_037128375.1 bacterium | reverse complement strand
ATTGAAGGTGATGCCGAGAGGGGTGGATCTGACCCGGTTCAACCCCGCGAAACGTGACGCCGGTTTCTGGAAACAGTACGGACTGAACGGGAACCTCAAACTTCTGTATGTGGGGCGTGTGTCGCGGGAAAAGAACATCAAGACCTTGATGGACGCCTTTCAGTTCACCCGGAGCACCACGCCGAATCTCGATCTGGTCGTGGTGGGGGATGGTCCGGAACTCGCCGATCTGCGCAGGAGTCAGGTGGGCGGCAATGTCTGCTTCACGGGTGTTTTGCAGGGGGAGGAGTTGGCGGTCGCCTATGCCAGCGCGGACCTGTTTGTGTTTCCAAGTGCGAGCGATACCTTTGGCAATGTGGTCCTCGAGGCCCATGCGTCCGGATTGCCGGCTATTGTCTCCACCCAGGGCGGCCCGGCCGAGATTGTCGCCCGCAACGGCTCGGGTCTGGTCGTGGATGTTCGAACGCCGGCGCCCCTCTGCGCCGGGATCCGGGAATTGGTCTGGGATGGAGAGCGGCGGGCCGCCATGGGGCGCAGCGCGCTGAAAACGGCACATGAGATGAGTTGGGATCTGGCGCTGGATCAATTCACCTGATATGGACCTGTTCATGATCGACGGGATCGGGCCCTTCTTTGTGGGACATCCCAAGAGGACGGTGAACTGGTCCAAAATACCTTTCTCCTTCCTGGAGCGGGAAGGGTGCGTTCAGACGGCGGTGTTCCGGGAAATCAGGGAAGCCTTCAAGCTGTTTGCCGGGACCGCGGCGGCTCTCGGGTTCAATGCGGTTTCGCTCGACGATCTGGCGCACCTGACCCACCATTTCTTCTACCCGCAACCGCTCAGGGACCGGATCGCGGCCTACCGGGAGGAATTCTCGACGATTTTCAAGATCGCCCAGGCGGCGGGGCTCCAGGTGTATGTGACCACCGATATCTCCTTCTTTAACCGTGAGTTGGACGAGATCCTGGGGCGGAACGATGGAAGAATCATCCGATTCCTGGGCGATGCCGCGGAGGCCCTGTTCCTGGATTTCCCGGTTGTGCAGGGGATTATTGCCCGGTTCGGGGAATCCGACGGGGTGGATGTCCAAGGTGATTTTCTGAGCCGCCAGATTCTGAGAACCCCTCCGCAGGCCCGCCGTTACCTCGAGGCGCTTCTGGCGGTGTGCGAGACCCGCCGCCGTACCCTGATCATGCGGACCTGGAGTCTGGGTGCTTATCGCATAGGGGATTTGATGTGGAACCGGCAGACGTTCGATGCGGTTTTCAAAGGGCTTGAACACCCCCGGTTAATCCTCTCCATGAAATATGGGGAAACCGATTTCTTCAGGTACACCCCCCTCAACACCCACTTTCGCGAGGACGTCCGGCACCGCAAGATGATTGAACTCCAGGCCCGCCGTGAATACGAGGGAGGCGGGGAGTATCCCTCCTTCATCGGCTGGGATTATGAGCGCTACGAAAGGGAGCTGTCAGGCTGCCGCAATGTGGTGGGAGCCTGGATCTGGTGCCAGACGGGAGGCTGGACAACATCGAGACGGATCACCTTCGTCAAGGATTCGTCCCTGTGGAACGAAATTAATGTGGCGGTCACTCTGGGAGTGTTCAAGGACCATCACAGCGTGGAGTCGGCGGTGCGGCAGTATGCCGCCGCCCATCTTCCCGGAGTCAATTCGGAGCGCCTTCTGGAACTGCTCCGCCTCTCTTCCGAAGTGGTGATGGAGTTGCTGTATGTTGACGATTACGCCCGTTGTGCCGACTACTTCCGCAGGTTGAAACTTCCCAC
>JBAXWO010000756.1:0-1787 GCA_037128375.1 bacterium | reverse complement strand
ACTCCCTCGAAAAGCTTCTTCTTCGCGTCCCCGTAGCCCATCCCGCCGGCACGGTACCGCGCCTCCATTTCCTGCCGCTCGGCGTCCGACGCAAAAAGCCGGTACAACGCAAACACGTTGCAGGTTTCAGGATCCTTCACATCTTGAAGCTGCTTACTGTCGGTAACGACCCGCATGATCCGGGCTCGGGTTTCTTTCTCCGTGCCGAATATCTCGATGGTGTTATGGTAGGACTTCGACATCTTCTGGCCGTCAACCCCGGGGACCACGGCCACCTCATCGCGAATAACCGGCTCAGGAATGGTGAAGGTTGCGCCAAACTGAAGGTTGAACTTGATGGCAATGTCGCGCGTGACCTCGACATGCTGCTTCTGGTCGCGCCCCACCGGGACCAGATTCGACTGTACGGACAGGATATCGGCCGCCATGAGCACCGGATAGGTGAACAGGGCGCTGGAGGCCGCTATGCCCCTGGCAAGCTTGTCTTTATAGGAATGGCACCGCTCCAGCAGCCCCATCGGCGTCACTACCGACAGCAACCAGGTGAGTTCGGTCACTTCCGGAACATCGCTTTGCCGGAAGAAAACGGTCCTCTTCGGGTCCAACCCGCAGGCGAGGAAGTCAAGGGCCACATCACGGCTGTTCTGTCGCAGGGCCGCCGGATCGGAAATCGTTGTCAACGCGTGGTAGTTCGCGATGAACAGAAAGGCATCGCCCTGCTCCTGCAGTTCAAGCGCGGGTTTCATCATGCCGAAATAGTTGCCAAGATGCAGTTTCCCCGAAGGCTGTATCCCGGAAAGCACCCGTTGTCTTGCGTTGGTCGTCATAACTAACCTGCGTTGATAGCCGTCATTCCTTTACGAAGGCCGTGAATGTATCGCATGCAGGCGCATTCATAAAGATTATTTCGTGGAAGTTTCCCCGCGAATATGGAATAAGGGCACCCATTCCGACACCTTCCAAATCCGCCGTCAATACGCTATGAACTGGATCTTTCTCAATCCGATAAAAGAGAGTGGCTGGGGCGGCATGGAAAACTGGATGCTGAAGCTCTGCAAAGAACTCCCTCAACACGGCGACCAATGTCTGGTGGGTGCCCGCCCCCTGAGCCGCTGGCCCGAACGGTGTGCCCGGGAGCGCATCCCGTTTGCACCTTTTACTTTCGGATTCGATCTCGCTCCCTGGGCCGTCGCGCGCCTCCGCCGAATCGGCCGTGACTTCAAACCCGACATCGTTATCGCCAAGGGATTTCGGGCTGCCCGCTTCGCGCGTCTCACCTGGCCCTCAGCCGCCATCGGTGTAAAACTCCCGTCTGCCAACGAACTCCATGATGGCCCCATCGAGCGCTGGACCTGCAACATCTGTATCGACCGTATTCTGACCGATAACCACGTCGCCCGGGCCGGATTCCTGCGACACCCGTGGGTCCTTCCGGGCAAGATTGCCGTTGCACACAATGGCGTGGCCCTGCCGTCCTCGGGATCCGAGACCAGCCTCCGTGCCTCGTTGAGGCATGAGTTCAACCTCGACGCCGACACCTTGATTATCGGAGCCGTCGGTCGCCTGACCCCTGACAAGAACTATCACCACGCCATCGAGGCCATCGCCCGACTACCCCGTGACCTTCCCGTCCGATTGCTGCTGGTTGGCGATGGCCCCGAGAAGCCGGCTTTATCGGCCCAGGCCGAACAACTCGGACTCTCTGACCGTGTTTTTTTCGCCGGCTGGCGCGATAATGCCCGTGAGCTGCTTTGGGGGTGCGACGGGGTCCTCCATCCCAGCGGGGT
>JBAXWO010000755.1:0-1788 GCA_037128375.1 bacterium | reverse complement strand
AGGCCGCATGAGATTCCCGCGACGGGGCGGGTAATGGGGATACCGGCATCCATCATCGCGAGGGTCCCGACGCAGATGCTGGCCATGGAGCTCGATCCGTTCGAGCTCATGATGTCCGAGACCAGTCGGACCGTGTAGGGATAGTCCTTGGGGAGCACTTCGGCCAGTGAACGCTCAGCGAGGTTGCCGTGTCCGATTTCCCGGCGACCGGGGGATCCGAACCGTCCGGTTTCGCCCACGCTATAGTGCGGGAAGTTGTAATGCAGCATGAAAGACTTGGACGTCGGGCCGCCGGTGATGGCGTCCATGTCCTGCGCATCGGAGTTGGTTCCGAGCGTGATGGTGCCGAGGGCATGCGTCTCTCCGCGCGCGAAGAAGGCCGAGCCGTGAACACGAGGGAGCACGCCAACCTTACCCACGAGGGGGCGGATATCGTCCGAGCCGCGACCATCGATGCGTTTTCCGCGCTCAAGAACGTTTTCACGGACCACCGCGATTCCGAGGGCGTCAAAAGTCGCCCGGAGCTGTTCCTTGGTGGCGGCGGGGAATTTCTCGATCATCTTGGCCTTCAGGCCTTCCTGAATTCTGGCAATCGTGCTGCGGCGCTCGGCCTTGCCGGGGATCAGGTAGGCGGCGCTCATTTCGGCTCCCGCGAGTTCACGGGCCGCGCTCAGCAGGGAGGCGTCGGCTTCCGGCTCGGTGACGACCTTGTCGCCGAGGCCCATTTTGCGCCGGAGTTCGATTTGGGCGTCGATTTGCTTGACGACCTGTTCGTGTGCAAAACGCATGGCAGCCACGATATCGGCTTCCGAAAGCTCCTTTGAGTCGCCTTCGATCATCGTCGGGAAGTTCCGATTACCCGCATAGACGAGATCCAAGTCGCTCTGGGCACGCTCCGTAACGGTGGGGTTGGCAATGAGCTTACCGTCAATACGACCCACACGAACGCCCCCGATAGGTCCCATGAAGGGGAGATCCGAGAGAGTCAGAGCCGTGCTGGCCCCGACGATGGAAAGGATATCGGCCGAGGTGTCGCCATCCGCGGACAGGAGGGTTACCACCAACTGCACGTCGTTCCGGTAGTTTTCAGCGAAGAGCGGACGGATGGGGCGATCCGTGAAGCGGGCGGCCAGGATCTCATTCTCAGACGGCCGACTTTCACGCTTGAAGAATCCGCCGGGAAACTTTCCGGCGGCCGAGAAACGCTCGCGGTACTCGACCTGCAGGGGAAAATAGTCGATTCCCTCACGCGGCGCATCGGATGCGCAAGCGGTGGCGAGGATCATGGTGTCGTGTTGACGAACAGTCGCGGCGCCGCGCGCCTGGGGGGCGAAAAGCCCCGATTCGAGGGTTAAGGTCTTGTCACCAATGGTGACGGTTACGGATACGGATTCGTTCATGTGTTTCTATTCCTCTATGGGGGGGGGTATTGAAGTGAGAACCCCGGCCTGTGAACAACATAGGTCGGGAGTCGTTTCGCGGAGAGTCGCCCTGGCGACAAGCTAGCGACGGAGCTTCAGGCGCTTGATAATGCCCTGATAGCCCGATTCGTCCTTGGTCTTGACGTAATTCAACAGGCGACGACGGGCACTGACCATCTTCAGCAGGCCGTAGCGGGAACTGTGATCCTTCTTGTGGAGTTTCAGATGCTCGGTCAGCTCCTCAATGCGGCGCGTCAACAGCGCGACCTGCACTTCGGACGAACCGGTATCTTTTTCGTGCTTCTGGAACTCTTTCTGAATTGTGCTCTTAGCTTGAGGATCCATACTTTATCTCAGCCCTATGCCC
>JBAXWO010000754.1:0-1792 GCA_037128375.1 bacterium | reverse complement strand
CGTAGGGCGAATCCAAGGGTCACGATGGCGGCCAGGAGAAAAAATTCAAGGAAATGACGGGTGCGCTTCATGAACTCCGGGAGACTGTGCCGACAGAACCTCCAACGGTCAAGGGGGGAATCCATTGATTAGCCCTGGCGGTTTTGTTACGTTCATCCGCGATTCGCAAGGGAGGAGACCTATGACCGAAAAAGACCCCGGAACCGAGATGCACAAGGCCATGTTTATGGAGCTGATCCTCATGCTGTCGTCGTCCGCGATGCAGCAGCTTGGAAAACTCATCAATCCGCAGACCGGCAAGACGGAACTGAACCTGGAGGCGGCGCAAGCCACCATCGACATGCTTGAGATGTTGGAATCCAAAACCCGCGGCAATCTTGATCGGGATGAGGGTCGGCTCCTGGCGAGCACGCTCACGAGCCTGCGTATGAACTATGTGGAAACCGCATCCCAGCCGCCCCAGGCGGCGAAGCCGGAATCAAAACCCGAAACCGCAGCGCCCGAAGCCGCTCCTACGGGAACGGCTGAACCTTCTCCAGGGAAGGATCCCAAGTTCCACAAGACCTATGGCTGACGGGTTGCGGCCCTCAGCCCGCCTGTTGGCCCGCGCGCAGGTCCTCATAGAATCGTGCCACGCTGGTCCAGAAATAGGGGGTCAGCCACAGGAAGCCGATCCCCAGCGTGAGCAAGCATAGCAGGCCCCAACCGATAAACCGGCATTGGAGGCAAAAGAACTTCCATTTGTTGCCGCGCATCATCTGCGTACTCCGGCGGATGGCATCCAGGGCGTCGACGTCGGGATCATCCGCCATCACAAAGTAGGTCATGCTGTACCGGAGTTGGGCGAGGATAGCTGGGATGATGACCAGAAGCGCCAGCGGGGCAAGAAGGAGAAGCAGCGTGGGGGAAGGATGGGAGCCACGGAAGGCCGTCATGGCTCCCGCCACCCCTGCGATGATCATCACGACGATCCCCGGCAGCATCCAGGCGAAAACCAGCAATCCCATCAGAAGAGCAGCCAGAAAGGCGGTTCCAAACCGATTGAATCCCTGGAACATCAGTCCCAGAGAAAGGCTTTCACTCCGCGCCACGCTCATGAAGAACATCATCCACCCGAGTGTCAGGGCGCCGGAAATGACAAAACTGATAACCCCTCCCACAAAGGGAACGACCCCCAGAACGATCTGGATGGCGATGTAGATCAGTCCGGTCACCACCGCCAACCCCCAATTCCCGCCGAGGCTATGCTGGGCCTCGGACATCAGGTCCCGGTTGGGTGTCTGGCTTCGGCAGGAGGTCGAAGAAGACCAGTCTGACAACAGGGGCGGGCTGCCCGCCGCAGGCGTGTTCTCCGCGGATTGTCCGGCGAACAGGCCGGGCACGGTGGAGGCCTTGGCCCACTGGTTTCCCAGGGTGGTGTTCCATACCAGATCATCCGGCTTGAGTTTGCCGTCGCGGGCCAGGGCTGACAAAGCGTCCTCTTCGACCGGTCCATTCTGTTGTCCGTTTACCGCGTAATACCATTGCATGGTCTTCTCCTGTTGCTATGTCGTGCACCATAAGTAAACCCAACTCTACCGGGCAATCAACCAAAATTCGCGCCTATTCATGATGCATCCGGCCCGCTCTCAACGGGACTCGCGATAGGGTTGGCGCTGGCGATAGAGCGTGAGGCGTTGCCCGATCTCGGCGGCCTGTGGGGCAAGGCTGAGGGCGTGCTCGGCGCAGGAGACCGCTTCATCGAACTGGCCGGCCTCGGCCAGTGCCGCCGCCAGAATGTCGTACGCGCGTG
>JBAXWO010000753.1:0-1792 GCA_037128375.1 bacterium | reverse complement strand
TGATCTTCGCGCTGACCCACAACTACACCGGCTACCCGATGGTCAAGGAAGCCCGCGAACGGGTGCGCTCCGGCCAACTGGGGAAGATCCGCAAGATCGTGGCCGAATACCCGCAAGGGTGGCTGGCTTCGCTGCTGGAGGCGACCGGCCAGAAGCAGGCCGACTGGCGGACCGATCCCACGCGCGCCGGTGCGAGTTGCTGCATCGGCGACATCGGCTCGCACGCGGAAAACCTGGCCGAGTACATCACCGGGCTGCAGATCGAGTCCGTCTGCGCCGAGCTGACCACCTTCGTCACGGGGCGGAAGCTGGAAGACGACGGCAACGTGCTGCTGCGCTTCACGGGCGGCGCCCGTGGCATTCTCAGCACCAGCCAGATTTCGATTGACGAGGAGAACGCGTTGGCGATCCGAATCTATGGCGAGAAAGGCGGTCTCGAATGGCATCAGGAGGATCCCAACACGCTGATCCTCAAGTGGCCGGACCGTCCACGGCAGATCCTGCGCACGGGTGGCGGCTATGGCTTCCTCTCGGCCCCCGCGCTCAAGGCCACACGCCTGCCGGCCGGTCACCCGGAAGGGTACCTGGAGGCATTCGCGAATCTCTACCGCAGCTTCGCAGCGGCCGTGGCGCTGGCGCAGGCCGGGAAGAAGGTGCCGGCCGCAGCTCTGGATTTCCCGACCGTGGAGGATGGCGTGCGCGGCATGGCGTTTATCGAAACGGTGGTCAAGAGTTCGAAGAGCAATCAGAAATGGACAAAAATGCCGGCGCTGTAAGCCCGGCTCAAATAGGAGGATACTGTCATGGCTAGACCGGTTACGTTATTTACAGGGCAATGGGCGGATTTGAAACTGGAGACGCTTTGCCAAAAGGCAAAGGCGCTCGGCTACGATGGCCTTGAGTTGGCCTGCTGGGGCGACCATTTCGAGGTCGAGAAAGCGGATGCCGCGTATTGCAAGGCGAAGCGCGCACTGCTGGAACAGCACGGACTCAAGCTGTTCTCGATCAGCACGCACCTCGTGAGCCAGGCGGTCTGCGACCGGATCGACGAACGGCACAAGACCATTCTCCCGCCGCACATCTGGGGCGACGGCAATCCGGAAGGGGTGCGCCGGCGCGCGGCCAAAGACGTGATCCAGACGGCGAAGGCCGCGAAGCGGCTGGGCGTGAGCGTGGTCAACGGCTTTACCGGAAGTTCGATCTGGCCCCTGCTCTATGCCTTCCCGCCGGTCTCGCCGGCGATGATCGATGCGGGCTACCAGGACTTTGGCAAGCGGTGGAAACCGATCTTGGACGAGTACCAGAAACTCGGCGTGAAGTTCGCGCTGGAGGTCCATCCCACGGAAATCGCCTTCGACATCGTCTCGGCCGAGCGCGCCCTTGAGGCGGTCGACGGCCATCCGGCCTTCGGGTTTAACTACGACCCCAGTCACCTCGGCTATCAAGGCGTGGACTACGTGGCGTTCATCGAGCGCTTCCGCGACCGCATCTTCCATGTCCACATGAAGGACGTGGCCTGGCGCCAGACGCCGGGCCTGTCCGGCGTGTTCGGCGGACATCTGACCTTCGGCGATGCGCGGCGGTTCTGGGATTTCCGGTCACTGGGCCGCGGCAACGTGGACTTCGAGCGGATCATCCGCGCGCTGAATGCGATCGGCTACAGCGGCCCGCTTTCCGTGGAGTGGGAAGACAGCGGGATGGACCGCGAGGATGGCGCCCGCGAAGCCTGCGCGTTTGTCAAGCAGCTCGACTTCATGCCGTCCCGGGCGGCCTTTGATGCCGCCTTCGAAAA
>JBAXWO010000752.1:0-1795 GCA_037128375.1 bacterium | reverse complement strand
CTCTCACACTCCGCCGCCTAGAGCCTCCTCAGCCCCTGGTATTTGGAACCGCTGTGTCCGCACCGCCACGCTTGACGCGCCCCGCTGAACTGCACTAAAGTCCTGCACATTCAGGGAGAGTCTAATGCGAAACCAAAGCGGACTATCATTCGTCGATGTGCTGATCATCGTGGCAATCGTGCTTCTGCTGGCGGCTCTCGCCGTTCCCCGCTTTATCAAAGTTCCTGATTACGGGAACGAAGAGGATGACGTGCCGATAGAGACGACCAACCAGACGACGACGGCGGCCGCTCCCTCGAATACGGCGGCGGAAGTATCCGAATAGACCCGCGCGCGCTCAGGCTCCCAGCACTGTGTTGTCGATCAGGCGCGTGGCCCCCACCCGGGCCGCCAGTGCGACCAGCACCGGGCCTGTGATCGTATCGACGGGCTCCAAGGTTGTGTTCTCGACGACCTCGATGAATTCCAGTTTCACCGCCGGAGCGGTTGCCAAGCTCTTCTGCATGGCCTCCCGGAGCGCCCGCGCGTCACGCGAGCCGCGCCTGTGCAGGTCTTCAGCCAATGCCAGTGCTTGGTGCAGAGCCAAGGCGTCATGCCGCTCGGACGCGGAAAGATAACGATTCCGGGAACTCATGGCCAACCCGTCCGGCTCACGTACGATCGGCCCAACCACAATCTCGACAGGAAAGTTCAGATCGCGAACCAGGCGTTGAATCACACGTGTCTGCTGGGCATCCTTCTGCCCAAACACCGCTACGTCCGGCAGCACAACATTAAACAGTTTTGCCACAACCGTGACGACCCCTTTGAAATGGCCCGGTCGCTGGCGTCCGCATAACCCCTTTGAGAGGCGGATCTCATCAACGTAAACGCTGTGATCCGGCGCATACATCTCCTCTGGCTCGGGATAGAAGACGACCTCCGTTCCCGCCTCCCGGCATAGACGTTCGTCCCGCTCGAAATCCCTGGGGTAGCTGGCCAGATCCTCATTCGGCAGGAACTGAATCGGATTGACGAAAATACTGGCAACCACGACGTCCGAGCGCTCCCGCGCGAGGCGAATAAGACTCATGTGCCCCTGGTGCAGGTATCCCATGGTAGGCACAAACCCGATGCGCCTTCCGGAGCGTTTTACCCCGAGCGCCCAGTCCTGCATGGCCGAGGTTGTCCGAATCACCTCCATCTCACGCCCGCAGCCTCTGCCGAACCGCATGCAGGAGAACATCAGCCTTGACGGGTTTGCGAAGCAGACAGTGTATGCCCCCCTCCCGGATAATCGTATTGAGAGACTCCGGAGGAGAGAATCCCGAGCAAAAGATGACGGACGGCAACATCCAGGAGTTCTGGTTGCACAAGCGTCCGATTTCCATGAAAGTTTCGCGACCATCCATCTCCGGCATCTGGAGATCCATGATGATCACACTATGAACTCCCTTTTGAAAGGACTCGATCGCCTCGCGGCCATTCGAAACCTGATCGACGATCATCTCCGCGAACTCCGACAGGACGATCATGCCGAATATTTTTCGGATCATCGGTTCGTCGTCCACGATTAGTATCCGGTTCTTCGGTTGCTTCATGGGCTGCACCCGGCTATCAACCCTGCCTTTATCCAGCTCGCTCCTGATGGTCGCCGCCAAACTCTCAATGGTGAGCGGTTTCCGGAGATAGGTTCCCGCCCCCATCTGCTGCGCCTTGGCAATGTTCGAAGCCGCCCTGGTGAACCCGGAGATCAGGATGACCCGCTGATGGGCGTTGAACTTCCGCAGTTCGGCATACGTCTCCAAACCATCCA
>JBAXWO010000751.1:0-1797 GCA_037128375.1 bacterium | reverse complement strand
CCGCCAGTTTCACGAAGAAGTGCACATGAAGCAACGAGCCAAAAAAGCCTACAAAAAACCTGTCGTCACACGCGTCACCTTCACTGACAAGGCGCTGATTTCGTTCAGTATCTGCAGGAAAGCGGGTAATGGGGATCAATTATCCGAAATCTGCTGTAGCGTCGACGGGCAGCCTGGCTCCTTGCCTGATCCCTCCTGAACCCTGTGATCAGGACCACACTCTCCCTCGCTAGCGCGACATTCACCTTCACGGCACCTTCTGAGGATGCCCTGTACTTCCTTCCCTCTTATTCGCCCTTCATCTCAACGTGTCTCCCCTCGACACCGGATGCCCTATTCAATGTCATAGGCGTCCCGGATGCCGTGCTGGCGCCAGAGTGCGAAACGCTCGCATGGGAAGAGCCTGGCATCCGGCTCCGGCGACACGCCGAATCCCGATGGCTCGTGGACCTAATGGATACCCCGTCCCGCTCTTGGCGTACGGTTGCCGATGTATCCGGAGATATGGCGAGCGGGACCCTTCGCGCCCGACAGCACCCAAGTTTGGCGGGTCGTCTGCCTGTCTTCCACGCCCCCTATGACCGCATCCTGATCAGCGGGCGGCTCGCGCACCTGGGTGGTGCCGTCCTGCATACCTGCAGTGTGATGGACGGTGATCGGGCCCTTCTGTTCGCTGGAGCCTCGGGAACCGGAAAGACCACCATGGCGCGGTTATGGCACGGTGCCGGAGCCACCCTGATGAACGATGAACGCAACATCATTCTCATGCGAAACGGGAAACCCGTCGCGGGTTCCACCCCGTGGCACGGAGAAGACAATCGCGTCAGCCCGTTGACGGCCTCTCCCGGCGCCATCTTCTTTATCCGTCACGGCGACCACAACCTGCTGAGGCCACTAGCACCGCCTGAAATCGTCGCGCGCCTGATGACGCTCTCCATCATTCCCCTTTTCGTGGAAGACGCCGTCCCGCGATTGCTGAACCTGTGGAGCGACTTAGCTGAGCAAATTCCCTGCTATGACTTGGGATTCAAGCCTGATCCATCTGTCGTGGCGCTCGTCCGGGAAACACTTTCCGGGCACACATCGCCATAAGACCACGCGCGACGCGCCACAACCCTTTAAGCCGGTTATGGGCGTGGGTGAGTTCGATCACCTGCTTCTCACGAATCACACCGACCACAACCCCCACCAGTTCCTCAGTCCGCACAAAAGGACGATCGACGCCGGAGACCCCATCACCCTTGGTAACGCACGCCACCCCGCTCCTGTTGGGCAAAGGACATTTCCATAACACCCGATGCGCAATCCACCGTCCGTCACGTTCAAAAACCACCACATCTCCACAACCCCAGCGAACGATCTTTAACACCAGTCGTGAGCCCGACGCAAAAGCAGCGCCCATGCTAAGCCCCGACGCTGCCACTTCGACCGCCTCTCCGGTCGCCAGCGCGCACCGGATCATCTCGCGAGCCTGGCCGGCATCGACGATCGCGTTCAAGGGCCACACTCCACGCGATACACGCCGACCGTGCACCCCACCCCCTGCGGGTCTGTGAGGCTTAGCGACGTCGCCGAAGTGTTGGTAATCATGCCCCGTTCGCGCCAGGCCGCTGCGTCCAGAAGGTTTGTGGAATACATCAGCCGATACATGCGCAACGGGGCGCTCCTCCATGCTACCGTTGCCCCGGTCGCCGCGGGACTGACCGCCGTAATCTCCAGTCGCGACAAGGCGTTGCTGGGGTCGGTTCCCGCCAGAAATTCGGCTAGATTATCCATTCCATCCTTATCCAGATCACC
>JBAXWO010000750.1:0-1800 GCA_037128375.1 bacterium | reverse complement strand
CGTATGTGGAGGATATGGGTCTGGATTTGGATGATATTATGAAAACCGACAAGGGTGATATCCTTAAACTGGATTAACACGATGAACAATGGGAAACAGATCGCGCTGCAGGCTTTATCGGGTAGGGCGACGGATCGGGTGCCGGTCGCGTTGTTCAACTGGGAGTTCGACTACACATGGAAAGTGGCGGGCGTTGAGCCTTGGAAACTCGCTGTCGGCGGGAGTGAGACCTGGCACCAAGCGCACCGGGCTTTGCTGAATCGGCATGATGTGGACGTGCTCTTCTATACCGGAGCGATCGAAGGCCCGCTGGAACCGACCTTGCTGGAAGAAGACGCGACGAAGTGGGTCATCAGAAATGACAACACCGGCATGGTGTTCGGGTTAACCAAAGACAGCCTTTCGTTGTACGAACTGCAGACCGGCGCGAAGGGATGCGGCCCCGTGGGTAAGGTCGAAACCTTCGCGGATGCCGACCGGCTGATCCCCACCTTCCGGACCGACCGGCTGATCCCAACCTTTGCCGGATGGGGAGCGGCCTATTTGTCCGGGCTAAGCAGGCTGATCCGCGAGGTCGGCGATCGTACGCTGATCCTTCCGCACTATTCCCCGGCGTATGTCTATAGTTGCTATGCGCTGGGCTTTGAAGAGGCCATGCTGATGATGATGGAGAACCCGGCGTTGTTTACCCATGTCTGCGCCCGGATGGGTGCCGATCACCAGACCCGGATGCGGCAACTGAAGGAAGCCGGAGCAGAGGCGGTGTTCATCGCGGATGGATGGGCTTCATGCGATATCATCTCGCCGGAACTATTCGAACGCTTTGCCTTGCCGTGTCAGATGTCGATTGTGGCCGCAGCCCAAGCGGCTGGCCTTAAGACGATCCTCTGGAACGAGGGGGATATTCTGCCGATCATGCAACAGCAAGCCACGGTTCCCGTGGATGCCTTTGCTTTCGAACAGCCGCGGAAAGGCATAGACCTCACGGTTCAGAAAGTCCGGCAAGTCTTTGGTCCCAGCCGCTGTCTTTTTGGAAATCTCGACTCCGAACTGCTCCTGATGCGGAATCATCCGGATGAGATCAAACGGGAAGTCGAGTGTCAAATCCGGCAGTCCGGCAAGGGATCGCCGTTTATTCTCTGCACCGGAAGCCCGCTGCCTTCCAATATCGAGCCCGAGGCGTACGATCGGGTCATCGAGGCCGCGCATGCGTTTCAGTGGACCCGGTAAGGTGTCAGCCGGGTCGTCACTCCCCAAGATAGGGATTGTCGTGCTTTTCGATGGCCAGCGTGGTGGTGGGGCCGTGACCGGGAATCACGAGGGTGTCCGACGGGAGGGCGGTCAGACGGCGAAGGGATCGCTGCAGGGCTTGGCTGCTGCCGCCGGGAAGGTCGGTGCGACCGACGGATCCGGCGAAGAGGGTGTCGCCGCTGAGGAGCAGCTTGTCTTCCTTGACCCACAGGCATTGGCAACCGGGCGTGTGGCCGGGCGTGTGGATCATATCGGCGGTGATGCCGCCCGCAGTCAGGGGCGGGGCGTCCGCTTGAGTCGGCACCAGAAATGACGGCCGCGCGGGGACCAAAACATAAGGCGGAAAACGGTTCATCGGTGAGAACGCGAAGGTAACATCATCCGCATGCAGATGGACGGGCGCGGGGCACGCCGCGAGCAGGGCGTCCAGCGCCGACACGTGGTCGATGTGACCGTGGGTTAGGAAATAGAGGGCGACCCCCAGACCGTTCTTGCTCAAAAAGTCGAGGATCGCCTCGGGATCGGCGCCGGGGTCGATCACCCAGGCCG
>JBAXWO010000075.1:0-8897 GCA_037128375.1 bacterium | reverse complement strand
AGTGCGCCGGCGATTGCCAGGTGCGATATCGCGAGGGAATGCCGATCTATCGGCACGCCGGTGAGGTGAAGGCCGATCGGAACCATGACGTTCAAGGCAACCATGGCGGGGCCCCAGAGGGCCAGCGCGAGAGGTGTATCGGCGCGGGGTGCAAGGTGCCGCACCAAAGCCCAGGGACTAAGCGTTACCGCCAGGATCAAGGCCAGAGTGGAGAGGGGCGACATACGATAGTGGCCTGCCGACTAGAGTCCTGAGTAGCTTTCTTCAGGCGGTACTTCCGGGGGGCCCGGGGGGCCCGGAGGCGGCTTAGGCGGACCCCGGGGTGGCTTTCCGCCTCCACCATGAATGTCCGTCTGCATCCGGTCGAGAATATCGGCCTCGGCTGGGCTGAGACGGGAATCCATTTCCATGTCGCGTGTCAGGTACCACTCGCGTGATCGTTGATCCACCAGCACGAGCGGAAACTCGGCGAGGGGCGCAGCGTAGGGAATGGCATCGAAGGCAAATTCCTCAGGCTTCAGACGGAATCGCAGCGCCATCTTCAAACTATCGTCGACTTTGGTTGAAGAATCGGCAGAGGGTGCCTTGGGGGCAGGGGAGAGGGTCGGGGGGGGCTGAGGTCGGGTCGCAGCGGAGGGATCGCCGGATCCGGGTTGGGGTGGCGGCGTTCCTGACGCGGTAGGCGCGGCGGGATGCAGGTGGCTCAGTTCGGTCAGGTCAGGGATAACGGGGGGCTCTGTGAAGGCATAATGAAGCACGATTGCCAAACACGCCACAGCGGCAAGCAAAACGGCCGCCCCCATAATAAGCTTATTTCGATCCGCTGGCATGGGCCATCCCCAGTGGTTTGATGCAGCTTCCCTAGAGGCCTATATTATCGACGGCTTGCCTTCGTGTGTCAAGCGGCAGGAAACCGTTGCCACCAAGGCGTCGGATTTCGTAAGGTCTGGGTGAATGGAGAAAAAGCTATGTCCAGTTCAATGGGTTCAATCTTCAGAATAACGACGTTCGGGGAATCGCATGGGCCGGTGGTGGGTGCCGTCATCGACGGTTGTCCGGCACGACTTACACTCTCTGAGTCCGATATCCAGCCGCAGTTGGACAGGCGGCGGCCGGGTCAAAGCGATCTCACCACTCCGCGTGAGGAGGCGGACCGGGTGACCCTTGTCTCCGGCGTAGAGAAAGGGGTGACCCTGGGTTCGCCGCTGACGTTGACCATTCAGAATCGGGATACGCGGCCGGAGGACTACGGCGAGACCATGGCCGCCCCGCGACCCTCCCACGCGGATTTCAGCTACAAGGCCCGGTATGGAGTGGTGGCTTCCAGCGGGGGTGGCCGTGCCAGCGCCCGTGAGACGGCGGCTCGCGTGGCGGCGGGCGCCGTCGCGGAGAAGGTGCTGCGCGAACGGTTCGGCATTGAGATTGTCGCCTGGGTGCAATCGGTGAAGGATATCGTGGCTCCGGAGGTGGATGTCGACCGCCTGACTCGGGCTGAGGTGGATAAGACCCTGGTGCGATGTCCCGATTCCGGGTCGGCGTCGGCGATGGCGGCGCTGATCCGGCAGGTGCGTGACGAGGGTGATTCCGTGGGCGGGGTCGTGGCGTGCGTCTGCCGGAATGTGCCGGCGGGGTGGGGGGATCCCGTTTTCGACAAGATCACGGCCAGGCTGGCGGGGGCCATGATGTCCATTCCCGCCACGCGCGGGTTTGAGTTCGGAAGCGGGTTCGGCGCCACGCTGTGGCGGGGATCCGAGCATAACGATTTGTTTGTGGACAAGGGCGGGAAATTGGGCACGCTGACCAATCGGAGCGGGGGGATGCAGGGTGGAATCACCAATGGGGAACCCGTTCTCTTCCGGGTGGCGTTCAAGCCGCCGGCTACCATCGGCCGATCCCAGATGACGGCAGATTGGACGGGTAAGGAGACTCAGTTCAAGGCCCGGGGTCGGCATGATCCCTGCGTGGTTCCCCGTGCCGTACCCGTGGTTGAAGCCATGGCGGCGTTGGTGCTAGTGGATGCCGCCTTGACGGTGGCGGCGGGGCGATGATGACTCCGGGCACGTTTGAGGTACTCGCCTCCGATCCCTTATCCCAGGCGCGGCGGGGACGTTTGTGGACGTTGCATGGTCCCGTTAATACGCCGGTTTTCATGCCCGTCGGGACTCAGGCCACCGTCAAGACGATGACGCCGCGGGAACTGGACGAGATGGGGGTTGAAATCCTGCTGGGGAATACCTATCACCTCAATATTCGTCCCGGGGTGGATATTATCGAGAAATGCGGGGGACTGCACCGTTTCATGGGGTGGTCCAAGCCGATATTGACCGACAGCGGCGGATTCCAGGTGTTCAGCCTGTCAGGACTCCGGAAGATCAAACCGGACGGGGTGGAGTTCGCCTCCCACGTCGACGGCGCGAAACTGTTCCTGGGGCCCCGTGAAGCCATGGATATTCAGCGGCGTCTGGGGTCGGATATCATGATGGCTTTTGATGAATGTACGCACTACCCCTGCACCTACGAATACGCTTGTCAGTCCATAACCCGAACCCTATTATGGGAGGCTTTGTGTGCTGAACTGCACCCGCGGAACGGCCAATTGCTCTTTGGAATTGTGCAGGGGGGCGAGTATGCCGACCTGCGGGCGAAGTGCGCCCGTGAACTGACGGCGATCGGGTTTGACGGCTACGCGGTGGGCGGGGTGAGTGTGGGCGAACCGGAGCCAGTGATGATGGAAGCCGTGCGGAACGGTGTGGCCGAATTGCCCGTGGATCGTCCGCGTTATCTCATGGGGGTGGGGGTGATGAGGCAACTGGTCGCGGCGGTGTCGCTGGGCGTGGATATGTTCGATTGCGTCATGCCCACACGGTATGCCCGCCATGGAACGGCCATCACCCGGGCCAAGCGGTATCCCGTGAAGGCGGCCGAATACAAGGTGGATACGCGTCCGGTGGAGGAAGGCTGCGGTTGCTATTGCTGCCGGAACTTTACGCGTGCGTACGTGAGGCACCTGTTCAATGTGAATGAGATTTTGGGAGTGCGCTTGTTGTCCGTCCATAACCTGCACCAGATGACGATCTTGATGCGGGAGATACGGGCGGCGCTGGATGCCGGCGTGTTTGAGGATTTTAAGAAAGAGTTTTTGGAAGCGAACAAGGAGGATCGATGAGCTTGTTGAATACGTTGGTTGTGGGAATGGGAACTCCGCCGGCCGGTCAGGGGCAGGCCCAGGGCGGCGGGATGATGATGATCGGCTACATGGTGATCATTTTTGCGCTGTTCTACTTCATGATGATCCGGCCGCAGATGAAGAAGGAAAAAGAACGCAAGAAACTCATCGAGAACATCAAGAGCGGTGATCGGGTGCTGTTTTGCGGCGGCATGATCGGTTCCGTGGTGAACGTCAAGGACGCGACATTCGTGGTCAAGATCGCCGACAACGTGAAGGTGGACATTGCGCGCGGGGCGGTATTGCGTGTGTTGGAGAAGGATGAAGCGCCCGGGGAAATCGAAAAAGGCGCGTAAAACAAGGTCAGTTCGGGTGCGGTGCCGGGTGGAGCAGGGGATCATCCCCAGGTGAGCAAAGAGGAGTGCGTGGCTATGGATAAGAAGGCAATCTGGAAATGGCTGTTGCTGGTTGTGTTGATCGCGGCGTCCCTGGCGACCGTGTTGCCGCTGGGCAAGAAAGTGCGACTTGGTCTCGATCTGCAAGGCGGAACCAGTTTCACCGTCGAGATCGACGAGGAAGCGATCGCGGCCCAGCTTCGTGATGAGAACAAGGACATTACCGAGGACCAGATCAGCAGTCGTCTGCCTGCGAAGGTCAATGACGCTCAGGGTCGCGCCCTGGAAGTCATTCGTAACCGCGTAGACGGATTGGGGATTTCCGAGCCGATCATCTACCCCGAGAAGGCCAATCGGATTGTGGTGCAGCTCCCTGGCGTGGGCGAAAAGAAGCGCGAAGAAGCGCGCGAGACCATCAAGCGCGCCGCCTTTCTCACGTTTCGAATGGTGCACGAGAAGAATCGTGAGTTGGTGGACAAGCTGTTTGAGAAGGGGATTCCACCGCCCGGATTTGTCGTGGTGTCGTTGAGTGAGAACAATGTCAGCCGGAACTATTTCAAGCGCGACAGGAAAACCGTTCCGGACGGCATGATGGATCAGGAGTTTCGGAAGAAACTGGCCGCGTTCAATGCTCCACACGGGTGCGAGATGCTTCTGGAGAAGGAAAAGGTCCAGGGACAGGAAGTCTATTCCCCTTACTTTGTGGAGAAGCGCGCGCAACTCACCGGGGACACGCTGAAGAACGCGGCGGTCGACTACCGTTCACTGGGCCAGGTGGTGGTAAGCCTCGAGTTTAACGCCAAGGGTGCGCGGAAATTCGCACTGGTGACCTCCGACTATGCGCCGGGCGGCGCCCGAAATCCCAACCCGCAAGTGGGGCGCCAGATGGCCATTGTGCTCGACGATACACTATATTCGGCTCCGGTCATTCGTGAGGCTATTCATGGCGGGCGGGCCGAAATCAGCGGGACGTTCACGGTGTCCGAAGCGGCGCTGTTGTCGAACGTTCTGAAGTCCGGATCGTTGCCGGCGCCGGTTAAAATCGTGGAAGAACGAACCATCGATCCGAGTCTGGGGGCGGACACGGTTCGTAGCGGTGTCACAGCGGGTCTCATGGGGATCGTGGCGATCCTTGTGCTGATGGCCCTATACTATCTGATCAGCGGACTCTTGGCGAACGTGGCGCTGGTGCTGAACGTGGTCTTGTTGCCTCTTGGAATGATTGTAGTGGCGGGCGTGCTGGGGATATTCGCCAAGGAAGCGCGGGGGGGCGGGGCGATCGCGCTGCCGGTCCTGACGTTGCCGGGCATCGCCGGTATCGCACTGTCGATCGGTATGGCGGTGGACGCCAATGTGCTGATCTTCGAACGGATGCGCGAGGAATTGCGCGCGGGCAAGAGCCTGATGACGACCATTCAAGTGGGCTTCCAAAGAGCCCTTTCGGCGATTTTGGACTCGAACCTGACGACGGTCATCACAGCTGTTATTTTGTTCATCATGGGTTCCGGTCCGGTCAGGGGCTATGCCGTCACCCTGATCGCCGGTTTGATCGTCAGCGTTTACACGGCTGTTATCGTGACGCGCATGGGCTTTAACGTCATTGCCAGTCGCACCTCGAACACCGGGGTGTTGAAGATGATGCAGGCCGTCAAACCCACGAACTTCGACTTTATGAAGCCCTGGAAGACTGCGTTGGGAATTTCCCTGGTCGTTATTGTGGTGTCGTGGGGACTGATGATCACACACGGCTTTCAGGACCAGACCAGGGTTTTCGGCGTGGACTTTACGGGCGGGTCGCAGTTGACGTTCAGCTTTGATCAGAAAGTGGGTGTCGAGCAGCTTCGCGCGGCCATGGAAGCGGAGGGCGTGAAGGATGCGACGCCGCTCTATCAGAAGGAAATGCAGGGTGGGAAGGAGTTCCTATTGGTCAAGGCGGCCGGTTCGGAAGAGGGCGCCAAGATTAAGAACGTCATAACCGGAAAATTCGCGGATTCTGGATTCAAGCTGCTCCAGCAGGATGATGTTGGCCCGCAGATCGGTGCGGAACTGAAGCGGAAGGCGCTGATCGCGATGGGGCTGTCGTTGATCGCCATGATCATCTACATCTGGTACCGCTTCGAATTGGGCTTTGGAATGGGTGCCGTGGCGGCCCTGTTCCATGACGTTCTGGTTACGGCCGGCGTGTGTCATCTGTTGGGCGTTCAGATGAACATGACCGTCATGGCGGCTCTGATGACCATTGTCGGATATTCGGTGAACGATACGATCGTGATTTTCGACCGGATCCGGGAAGATCTCCACATGGTGCGCGGCAAGTCGTTTTTGGACATTTGCAACCAAAGCATGAATGAGACCTTGAGCCGGACCCTGCTGACGAACTTCCTGACGTTTGTTTCGGTATTATGCTTGCTCGTGTTCGGTGGCGGTGCGATCCGGGACTTTTCGATTGCGATGTTTATCGGCATGATCTCGGGAACCTATTCCACGGTCTATATCGCCACGCCGGTTGTACTCCTGTGGTATCGTTTCAAGACACCTGATCTGGGCTCGAACGCGGGCAAGTGAAACGCTGGCGGTTAGCCGAGGGCCTTGACGATCAGGCGGGACAACTGGTCGCGCATTCGGGTTTCGCGCATTCCCTGGCCCGCGCCCTGGTGGGCCGGGGAGTGCGGTCCCCGACCGAGGTGGATCAGTTTCTCAAGCCGCGTCTCAGCGCGCTCCAGGATCCCTTTCTGCTTCCCGGAATGGATCGTGCCGTTGACCGGATCTGGGCGGCCATCCGCGCCAAGGAAACGATCGTGGTCTACGGGGACTACGATGTGGATGGCGTGACCAGTGCCGCCCTGATGGTCCTGATCCTTGGAAGATTGGGTGCCCAGGTTTCCTGCTGCCTGCCCAATCGGATCGAGGAGGGCTATGGACTCAGCGCCGAGGCGCTGGAGCGCTGCATTCAATCGGCGCATCCCCGCCTGATTGTGACCACGGATTGCGGATCCGGATCGGCGGACGTTATTGCCATGGCACACCAGGCGGGAATCGATGTGGTGGTGACCGATCATCACGAAGTCGATCGCGCGCCTGCCGGGGCGGTGGCCGTGGTCAATCCCAAACTCGGGGACAATTTATCGGCTCGTATGCTGGCCGGGGTGGGGGTGGCGTTCAAGGTCTGCCATGCCCTGCTCAGGGTGGGGCGCGAGCGGCGGATGGCGGCCGCCGAGGCCGTGGACCTGCGCGACTATTTGGATCTGGTGGCCCTGGGCACGATCGCGGATGTGGTGCCTATGTTGGACGAAAACCGCATCCTGACGCGACATGGGCTGTCCCGCCTGAACATCACGAATCGCGTGGGACTTCGTGCGCTGGCTGACGTGGCCGGTGTTCGCGGCGAAATGGGATCCTATCACGTGGGCTTCGTCCTGGGGCCCCGTATTAATGCGGTGGGCCGGATGGGCAACGCGGAGGCCGCACTGGAACTGCTGTTGACGGAAGAGGTTTCACGGGCCCGTGAGTTGGCCTCCAGTCTCGACACCTCCAACCGCGAACGGAAGCGGATCGAGACCGGGATGATCGATACGGCGATCGCCAGAATCGACGCCTATTTCGATCCCGCCGCCCACTACGGCATCGTCGTGGGGGAGACCGGCTGGCATGTGGGCGTGGTCGGAATTGTCGCTTCCCGTCTGGCGGCGCACTACGACCGGCCAGCGGTGGTGGTGGGTTTTGATGAGGCCGGAGTCGGGCGGGGTTCCTGCCGGAGCATACCGGGGTTCGATCTGGTCATGGGGTTGAAGTGCTGCGAAAGACACCTGGATCGATTTGGCGGGCACGCGATGGCCGCCGGTCTGGAAATGAGCCGGGATAATTTTGACCGCTTCTGCGAGACGTTCCATCAGGCCTGCAAGGACTCGCTTGAGGGACGGGATCTTGCGCCCACCCTGGACCTGGATGCCTGGGTTTCCCTGGACGAGGCGACCGATCCTCAATTTATGCAGACGCTCAACCAAATGGCTCCATTTGGCGAAGGCAATCCTGAACCTGTCTGGGGTCTTCGCGGGGTGAGGCTGATCGGTGCGCCAAGGATTTTGAAGGAACGGCACCTCAAGATGATGGTGGGGGTGGGGAGCCGGCAGTGTGAGGCCATCGGGTTCGGTATGGGCGAACGGGAGGTTCCTTCCGGGGAATTGGATCTGGCCTTCGTTCTGCGCGAAAACAACTACATGGGGCGAACCAGCCTGCAACTGCAATTGCAGGATTTCAGGCCGTCGCAGGCCGTGTGACCGGCGGCTCACGCCGTGGCGTGGCGGAGCCTTTCCGCCGTTGCCGCACAGCCTCGTAGAGCAAGATGGTCGTGGCCGCAGCCACGTTCAGCGAATCGGCCTGGCCCAGCATGGGTATGCGGACTTTGAGGTCGGCCTCCTTCATCCACTTGTCGCTCAGTCCGACCTGTTCGGTTCCGACGACCAGGGCGGTTCCCTGAGTCAGGTCGACATCGCTGTATTCGAATTCGGTGTGCGGCGTGGCCGCGAGGATCCGGATGCCGTTCGCCCGCAGCCAGGCGAGGGTTTCCTCGGAGGACGCCTCAACGACCGGAAGGGAGAACAGTGTGCCGATGCTGGCCCGCACGACATTGGGGTTATTGAGGTCGGTGCAGCGATCGCAGACAATGACGGCGTTGACGCCGGCTGCATCGGCTGAGCGGAGAATGGTGCCCAGGTTTCCAGGCTTCTCGATGGCCTCGGCGATAACCAACAGGGGATGCGGCGGCAGCGTGAGGTCGGCCAATGCCCCGCGCACCTGGGGTGCCACCGCGAGAAGCCCCTCCGGTCGGTCGCGGTAGGACATTTTTCGAAAAACAGGATCACTGCAGTCAAAGAGTTCCGCTCCGGCCTCTCCGCATTGTCGTATCAGCTCCGGCTCATTGGAGCCGATGAACAGACTGGTGCAATAGAACAGCGCGGAGGGGAAGTGCCGGTTATCCAGGGCGCGCTTGATTTCCCGGTAACCCTCAATGATCATTTCGCCGCGGGCGTCGCGGTCGGCACGGTCGCGTAATCCGACCACGGCCTTGACGCGGGGATTCTGCAGGCTGGTGATCGGGAGCGGGTGCAAGCGTGGCCTACCGGCTAAGGGTTCTTCGTGAAGACTTCGGCATACCCCTGCACCGCGTAGGCTGCCGTCGTGGTGTTGTTCGAGTTTGTGGTTGTAGAGGATTTGGCGGAGGTTCCCTCGATGGTCGATGTGACCACGACTTTCGTTGGGTTGCTTCCGTTTGTGTTAAGGCAGGTATAGGTGACCGTTGTTCCCTTCCGGGTGTCCAACTTGCCACTGCCATTATC
>JBAXWO010000749.1:0-1802 GCA_037128375.1 bacterium | reverse complement strand
CCCCCCAGGTGTGTGACGCCTTGCGCGCGTATGGAGCCTCCGCATGACCAAGAAAGACATTCATCAGCGGTTTATCGATCAACTTTCCGCGGAGTTGGAATCCATTACGGCGGCAGCCAGGAAGACATACGCCACTGCCACCAGTGCGGAGCATCGGGCGGATAATAAATACGATACTTTCAAGCTCGAAGCCTCCTTTCTATCCCGGGGGTTGGCCAAGAGGGTGGCGGATCTGACCCAGGCTCTGGAAAGTCTCCGGATGCTGCCGCTGAAGAAACTGCGCGACACCAGTCCAATACGTCTCGGCGCCCTGGTTCGGTTGAAGGGTGGCGACGGGGCGACGCGCCACCTGCTTTTTGGTACCGCTGCGGGTGGGGAAACCATTATGGTGGAGGGTGAGGAAGTCACCATCGTGACCTCGGGATCTCCCCTTGGGCAGGCCGTTCTGGGGAAGGTTGCAGGGGACACCATTTATGTCAAGATTGGCACTGGCACGCAATTCCTGACTGTGGTATCCGTGGCCTGACGCCCCCGCGACGCTGTCATGGCTGGCCTAAAGAGTGTCAGGCGGGCGAATTCGGATAAGTTTGTCGTTTTTCGCTTGCGTGGGCGGACTTTGATCACTATCCTGCGCGCCTATCAGTAAGGAGACGAGAGATGTCTAGGGAATGCGATATTTGCGGAAAATCGGCTACCATGGGTAACCGCATTGTGCGTCACGGATTGGCCAAGGCGAAGGGCGGCATCGGTTTGCACACCACCGGGATCAGCCGCCGGAAGTTTTCACCCAACCTGCAGAAGATTCGGGTTTCGGAAAACGGGGGCGTTGTACGCCGTACGGTCTGTACGGCCTGTATCCGAAGTGAAAAAATAAAGAAGGGTTAACGCAGCGGGGGCCAGCCGGCGGGGGACAAAGGTCTCCGGCAATCAATGGGCTTTCATTGTGCTTAAGGCGTGGGGAGTGCTCCTCACGCTTTTTTTGTTACGGTGCCACGTCGGTGGGGAGATCCTGCGCCAGTGCGTCCATGGCCCGGCGCATCTCGTCGGCGTCGACGATCTGCAACAGTTCCACCATATGCCGGCGTCCCTTCAGGAGTTTGCGCCCGTACTGGGGAATCCATTTCCGGTAGAGAATCGTCCCGACCGCAGGGCCGTATAGCGCGAGCATGCGCTCGAAATGGGCTCGCATGTAGGCCAAATGTTCCGCGCGATCCGGAGGCGGGGCAGGGGGGAGTCCCTGCATATCGCGCCAAATGTCCCGGATCAGCCAGGGGTTGGCCAGAATACCGCGTCCGATCATGATCGCGGCGCATCCCGTGGTTTCGAACATGCGTCGCGCCGCTTCGGGCGAGGTGACGTCCCCATTGCCGATCACCGGTATACACCGCGCCGTCTGAACGACCTTGCGGATTTCATCGAGATCGGCTTTGCCTGTGTACCCCTGCCCGCGGGTGCGTCCGTGAATCGTGATCGCCGCGACACCGGCCTCTTCCAGTCCGGGTACCATCTCATGCGCGACCAGTCTATCGCTGTCCCAGCCGAGGCGGAGTTTGACGGTCACGGGCACGCGCACGGATTTGACGACACTGGCGGCGATACGGACCGCCTCCGCAGGATCACGCAGCAGGCCGGCTCCGGCGCCGTTGCCGGATATTTTCCGCTGGGGACACCCCATGTTGATATCGATCAGTTTTACGCCGGCTTGTTCCAGGAGTTGGGCGGCGTCGCAGAGGGTGGAGGCGTGGGCCCCATAGATCTGGTAACCGAGAGGGCGGTCTTCGTCGCAGGTGGCGAGCAGGATT
>JBAXWO010000748.1:0-1803 GCA_037128375.1 bacterium | reverse complement strand
CAGCGTCTCCGCCACATAACGCCCGCCGTAAACGCCGAAATGGCCGTTCACATCGGGCATCTGCATCAAGTCCGGTTTCTTATCCATCTTCTGCTCCTTGCTCTCACGCCAGCTTCTTATCGGCCTTCCTCGCCGCGTGGATAAACTCCAGGATCTTTCGATGGTCCTTGCGACCGGGGGATACCTCCACGCCGCTGGACACATCCACCCCCACCGGTCTCACCTTCTCGATGGCTTCCGCGACATTTTCGGGAGTGAGCCCCCCCGCCAACAACGCGCGATGCTGTGCCGCAAACCCCGCCGCAACATTCCAATCCAGCGCCAGCCCGCTGCCGCCATAGGCCGCGCTCGCCGCATCCATCACGAACAGTTCCGGGCTCCACAGGGCCGGATTCGGCACCCACTGTCCCTCAACCCACCGGACCGCACGCCAGAGCGGCACCGGCATCCCCGCAAACTTCTCCGGAGACTCATCGCCGTGCAGTTGAATCGCAAACAACCCGCAATCCTCCACCACTTGACGAACCGTCTCCGGATCCTCGTTCACAAACACCCCGACCGCCCGGACGCCGCGCGGAAGTTTCGACACAATCCTGCGCAGATGCTTGGGGGTAACACAGCGCGGCGACTGGCGGTACAGTACAAATCCCAGATACGTTGCCCCCTGCTCCACGGCAAACCGGGCGTCATCCAACGTCGTCAATCCGCATATTTTAATGGTCAGCATGCTATCCTTTACTGAGAGGCAGCCATCAGCGACCTCAACGCCTCGCCGGGGTCCGGTTGGCGCAACAATGACTCCCCGATCAGAAATCCATCATAACCGGCCGCTCTCAACAGCCGCACATCGTCGCCGGTCCTGATCCCGCTTTCGGCCATGCACAGGCGCCCCTCAGGAATCTTTTCAATCAGGTCACGCGCCACCGCAAGGTCGGTTTTCAGCGTTTTCAGGTTCCGGCTGTTGACGCCGATAATCGCCCCCTCGCACTGGAGCGCCACATCCAATTCCTCACGGGTATGCACTTCGACGATGGCTTCCAAACCCAATTCCACGCTCTCCCGGTGGAGCGTAAGACACACCGAAGGATCCAGCCCTGCCACTATCAGGAGGATGACATCCGCCCCCCACGCCGCCGCCTCCGCCAACTGGTACGGATCGGACATGAAGTCCTTTCGCAGGATCGGCAAATCCACTTCCGCCCGTACCGCCCTCAAATCCGCTTCAGACCCGAGAAAATGAAGAGGCTCCGTGAGGACCGATATCCCGGCGGCACCCGCCTGCGCGTACCCGCGGGCCAACTCCGCGGGATCAAATCCGGCGCGCAGCAGACCGGCGGATGGACTGGCCTTTTTCACCTCCGCCACCACACAACATCCCTGCCCCGCCCGGAGACGGTCGACGAGGCTATGATGTCGCCGCTTCTCCGCCTCCCAGAGCAAAGCCTTGAGCGGCACACCGCGTCGGGCCTCCGCCACGTCCCGCTTCCGCTCGCGCATGATTTGCGCCAGCACATTATGTTTCCCGACCTCCGTCACGGTACTCACCGAGTCCTCTCCACCAACCCAGCCAGCGCCTGGAGGGCCAGGCCGGAATCAATAGCTTGTCCCGCCCGTTCAAACCCCTCCCTCAACGTCGCCGCCTTGCCGCCAACCAAAATTCCCGCCGCCGCATTGAGGCACACAATATCACGCCGCGGCCCCTTCTCACCCGATAAAATCGCGCGGGTAATCCCGGCATTCACCGTTGAATCCCCGCCCCTGAGGTCCTCGGGACGCGCCAGGGACTCCATGAACTGGTAGGGA
>JBAXWO010000747.1:0-1804 GCA_037128375.1 bacterium | reverse complement strand
GCACATCACGCCCGGATTTCTTCAAGAGCGCAGCCATCTGGTCTGCGGCGCGACGATACGCCCGTCAGTATGTGTTGTCGATCAAATTGCCGCCGTACGCCGCTGTCGATTTAACCTGTTGAAAGCAGCCTCCATTTCCTCGCTTTGGTCGTAAAAAGTCCCCGTAGACATCATAAGATTTTCCGATATTTGCCAGTGCCGTCGTAAAAGTGTGAGGCGGATACGACGGGACTGGGCGGCTGGTCCTGTCCTTCTCCTTCCCGATTCGATCCCTGCGCTCATGGTTTCTCCCGTCCTTACGACCCAGTCGGCGGCGCGGCCACAGCCACTGCTGTCTTTACGACCCGGCGGGTACGCGCGTCAGGGGAATTGCGTTCTGACGGCGATGGCGGCATCGTAACCTTCCAATGGAAAGGAGGGCACGGCGCATGAAGAAGACAAAGAAGAGGTGGCATCGGCGGCGGTGCAAGCATTGCGATCGGGAGTACGAGCCCGACCGCCGGACGGCGGAGAAGCAGAGGTTCTGCGGGCGGCGCGAGTGCCAGAAGGCGCGGCGGCGCCGCACGGCCCGCGTCTGGCGGCGGCATAATCACCTCCGCCACGCTGACGATGTGACCCGGGTGCGAGGACGGGCAACGGGGTCACGTCTCCATATTCTGCAATTAAATATTGCGGAAGTGATGGGTAAACTGGTATAGGGTTGGGATGGCAAGACCGGTAAGAGTTGATGTGGCGGGCGGATGGTATCACGTGACGGCCCGGGGGATAGAGCGGCGAGCGATCTTTGCTGATGCCCGTGATCACGAGCATTTCCTGGAGTTGATTCCGGAGATGGTCGAGCGGTATGGCGTGGAGCTGCATGCGTACGTGCTGATGGGCAATCATTATCACCTGCTGATTCGAACGCCGCAGGCGAACGCGAGCGCGGCGATCCAGTGGCTGAATGTCAGCTATAGCGTCTGGTTCAACCGAAGACGGGGCCGAGTGGGTCATGTATTCCAGGGGCGATTTAGCAGTGTACTGATTGATGGGGAGGGGGCTTGGGCGATGTCGGCCAGCGTGTATATCCATCTGAATCCGGTGAGGACGAAAAGGCAGGGTCTGGGGAAGGGAGCGAACCGCGCGGAAAGCCGAGGGCTGGTTTCGATGGACCGGGAGGCTGTACAGAGGCGTCTGAAGGCCTTGAGGAGGTTTCGGTGGAGCTCGTATGGGGCGTATGCCGGGTATGGCGGGATTCCTGACTGGCTGGAGGTTGGCGACTTGCTGGAGCGCGGCGGCGGACGTGAGGCATACCGGAAGTATGTGAAGCAACACGTAACCCGGGGAGACGCACCGGAGGGGTACGGGGATTTTGGAGGGCAGGTGGCGCTTGGTTCGCAGGCGTTTTTGGCGAAGGTGAAGGACTGGGTTGTGCGAGTGAGCAAGGAACAACCTGATCGGGAACAGGTGATAAAGCGGGTGAGTCCGTCAGAGGTCATCAAGGTAGTGGAGCGGGTCCGAGGCGAGCGTTGGAGGGAATTTGCGGATCGACATGGGGATAGTGGGAGGGATTTGGCGTTGTACCTGGCGAGACGCCGCAGTGGATTGACGCTCGGGGAACTGGGACGTGAATTTGGGATAACCGAATACAAAACGGTTGCCGCCGCCATCAAGCGGTTCGAGATGTCGCTGGCGAAAGATGCCGCAAAACGCAAATTGGCGGAAAGGTGTTTGCGTGAAATGCAGAAAGTGGAGACGTGACCCCGATGTCGAGTGGGTCATGTATTCCAGGGGCGATTTAGCAGTGTACTGATTGATGGGGAGG
>JBAXWO010000746.1:0-1807 GCA_037128375.1 bacterium | reverse complement strand
TCGTTACCCTGGCGGCACTAAGCGTACCGCGGGTCTGGGCCAGGAAGGTTTGAGCCACTTCGTCGAGTTCGTAGAGCGGCAGAGTCGGACTGGTCAGCGCCAGAAACAGGATGGGTTGGTCGGCGGGATTGACCTTTTGATAGGAGGGCGGCGTGTCCATTTGCGGCGGCAGGTTCCGCATGGCCCGGGAAATGGCCGCCTGAACATCCAGGGACGCCGCATCCAGATCACGGCTTAACACAAACTGGAGCGTGATCTGCGAACTGCCCTGGGCGCTGGAGGAGTTCATGGAATCCAGGCCGGCAATCGTGGAGAATTCCTTCTCCAGCGGGGTGGCCACCGCCGCCGCCATCGTCTCCGGCGCCGCGCCGCGGAGCGAGGCGGAAACCTGGATCGTCGGGTAATCCACGTTCGGCAGATCGCTCACCGGAAGCTGGCGATACGCCACCACGCCGAAGATCGACAGTCCGAGAACCATCAGGGCGGTCATGACCGGGCGGCGGATGAACGGCTCGGAAAGATTCATGGCCGACCCGCCGGACTGGATTCAGGCTTGGACGCCATGCGGGATTTCAAGGGGGAACCTGGCTTGAGCCGGAGTTGCCCATCCGCAACGACCTCCTCGCCCGCCGCCAAACCTTCCGCAATGACGGACATCCCCGCCACCGTGCGATCCACTCGTACCGGACGGATCACGGCCCTGCCCCCCTGATCGGCCACATAAACATAGGCGCCCTGCTGGCCCAGCAACACAGCCGACTCGGGAACCACCACGGCATTCTCCTGCAGGGAAAGCTGGAGGACCACCTTGACGTACTGCCCGGGCCATAAAACCGGCGGATTATTCTCGAACCGTGCCTTAAGCTGAAGGGTCCCGGTGGTCTCATCCACCGCATTATCCACAAACGTCACGGACCCCGTTTCGACGAAGACATCTGTCCCCTGCGGCGTCGCCATCACCTTCAACCCGCCCTGCCCCATACGTTCCCGGATCCGGCCCAGTTCCCGCTGCGGTAGAACGAAGCGAACCAGAATCGGACGTAGCTGCTTGATCGTCACCAGGGCGGAGTCATCCGCCTTCACGAGATTCCCCTGGTGCAGGAGCAGATTCCCGGTACGACCCGAGACCGGTGACCGGATGGAGCAATAGCCCAACTGGAGTCGGGCCTCGTCCACAACCGCCTCATCGGATTGCACCAGGGACGCCAGCATCTCCGCCGCCGTCACCGCCTCATCGCGGACATCCTGCGCCGCAATCCCCTTCGCCAACAGCGCTTCCTGACGACCCGCTTCCTTGACGGCATTCGCCCACTGGACGCGATCCCTGACCAAAACCGCCTCGGCCCGCTTGAGCGCCGATTCGGGAGCACGGGGGTCAATCTCAAAGAGCAGATCCCCCTCCTTCACATCCTGCCCCTCGGAAAACAGCACTTTGGACAGGCTCCCGCCGATCCTGGATTTCACCACCACCGTGGTCACCGGTTCCACGGTCCCGAACGTGACGACCTCCACCGGCATCGTCAGGCTCCCTGCGCGGGCCAACAGAACCGGCACAGGGGCGGCTTTGGCCTTCGCCGCCCTGGCCGTGTCGCGGTCCGCCGTCCTCCGGTTCTTCAGAACCACGCCCACGGCGCCCGCCACCATTAAAACGACAATCAGGAGCAGAATCATTTTTTTCATAATAGGCGCCCATGGTACATCGCATCGGGGGATTGTCAAAATAGGAAATGGCGACATGTAGCGCCCAATCCAATCAGGTGGACGCCGGTGTCCCTACCGGCGTCAGACCGCGCTGGGGACAGCACGG
>JBAXWO010000745.1:0-1809 GCA_037128375.1 bacterium | reverse complement strand
GAGTGTCGTGCTTTCGGGCTTCTCCAGGGTGTGCGGCGAGGTCAAGCTGACCCCCCTACTGATTGCGGAGTTGAAGGCGCAAGGGCTGGGCGAAGCCGACGTCTTCCGGTGCTTGCTTGTGGATGACGTGGATGTGCCTGTTCCTGTGGCTAGAAACGCATTCACCTTCTCTGGCGACACCAAGGGTGTCACAATGCCGGTCTTCAACTATGGGCCAAAGGACAATGTCAAGAAGACCGCTATTGACGAGCGGAAATTGATCCGCGTCATTCAAATGTCGCCAATGTACCATCCTGTCGATAACTCGCCTGAAACGCTAGCGGAAATCGAGCGGTTGACTCAGGCAAACAAATACGATGTCTACCTGTATGAACTTCCTGATGGATCTATCTATACCTATCAGCCGAGTGTGGAGACGACGGCCGTGGTTGAAACGATAACCGTCGGCGATTTTACGGTCGATTTGACGTACGCATTCTCCGCCGAGCAAAAGACAGCCATCCAGTTTACCCTCCAGTTGTGGAGCGACCAATTGTCTACTGGGGTGCCAATCAGATTTGAACTGGGTTTTGCGTCTTTGTCCGGCGGGACACTCGCGCAGGCTTCGACTTCGTTCTTGGCTACCGGAGGAAAACTCTATCCGTATTCTGTCTATAATCACATGGTGGGATATGACGTATATCCTTCGGACCCCGATTTCACGATCACGTTCAACAGCAATTATTTATTCTCTTACGGGACAACGGGGAGTTGTCCTGCCGGATATACGGACTTTGTTTCCGTCTTTCTCCATGAGGTAACGCATGGTCTTGGGTTTGTTGCTGCAATCAATTCAGACGGGAGTTATTTACTACCCGGCTATCCCTCCAAGTGGGCGGAGTATCTGTATTACAACGGAAGCACCCTAAATACCTTGACCGACAGCGGACGCTCTACGGCTATACGCAGTACGGCGCTCTATTGGGACGGCCCAAACGCGAAGGCTGCAAACAGCAACATCCAAATCAAAATGTATGCGCCGTCCACTTATAACCCCGGATCAAGTGTCAGTCACTGGGATACCGGCGTCTCTTTCACGACATTCATGAAGTATGCGATCGCTACCGGAACCTACTGCCGTACAATTAATGCCAGGGAGACGATGTTATTGAAAGATATCGGATGGAGAACGATGGTGGTGACGCTGGGATTGTCGGGCAGTCCGATGTTAGAAGCGGGTGGTGTCGCGACGGTGACGGCCACGCTCTCGGGCGCATGCTCGCTCCCTGTGACCGTGTCCCTGTCGTTTTCTGGAACCGCGACACAGACAACCGACTACACGCCATCGGGGACGAGCATCAGTATTCCCGCAGGTAGTCTGAGCGGATCGATCACACTGACTGCCGTTCAGGATACGTCATCCGAGGGAGACGAGTCGATCGTGGTGGATATCAGTTCAGTCTCCTCCGGCACGGAAAGCGGTGTTCAACAGGTAACCGCCACGATCTCGGATGACGATTACGCGCCGACGATTACGACCAGCAGCCCATTGCCATCTGGCACCGTAAACGACGCCTATAGCCAAACCTTGACGGCGACCGGCGGCACGACGCCGTACACATGGACCAACTCTACGGGCAGTCTACCATCCGGTTTGCGTTTGAACAGTGCGGGGGTGATCAGCGGTACGCCCAGCGTGGCGACGAATGCGAGTTTTACGGTGAAAGTGAATGGCGGCGACGGGAACTCTTCGACGAAACCGTTCAGCCTCTCCATCATACCTCCGCCCCACTGGATGCTGAACGTAACCCTGTCGGGCAGTAGTGGCTC
>JBAXWO010000744.1:0-1812 GCA_037128375.1 bacterium | reverse complement strand
GCATAAGGCCAGATCAGCAGGGTCTTGTAGGCGAGCGCGCCGCGGAGCACGCGGTCTGCCATGGTCGCGAGCACGAGGGAAATGGCGAGCCCGAAAAAGGCCACCAGCACGCTGAACAAGGCAGTGACCTTGAACGATTCCAGGTAGCGCGAATCCCGGAATAATTCGTCGAAATTCTGCAGCCCGACGAATTCCGTATTGAGCCCGAAGGCGTCCTGTAACTGGAACGAAAACCACACCGCCTGGAACGCCGGCAGGAAGAAGAACACCACCGTTACGAGGATCTGCGGCGCCAGCAAGGCATAAGGAATCCACGCAGACCGGAAGACGACGCGCTTTTCCATCTAATCGTCGGGGGCGGATCTGAAGGAGGGGGCGGCGCCCCCTCCTTTCGAGACCTCTACTTGTTCGCCGCCTGGAACTTGCGCAGGATCTCGTTGCCCCGCTTGACCGCCTCGTCGAGGCCCGCCTTGGCGTCCTTCTTGCCGGCAAAGATGGCCTCAAGCTCCTCTTCGATCACTTCGCGCCCCTGCACGAAATTACCGAAACGCAGGCCCTTGGAGTTCGCAGTCGGGGCCTTGTTATTGAGCTGCTTGACCGCCATGTCCGCGCCGGGATTCTTGTCGTAGAAACCGGACTTGCGCGTCAGGTCGTACGGCACCATCGTGATGGGCACGTAACCGGTGGCGGTATGCCATTCCATCTGCACCTCCGGCTTGGACAGGTAGGCCATGAATTTCGCCACGCCCTTGTACTCGGCCGGCTTCTTGCCGCCCATCACCCACAGCGAAGCGCCGCCGATGATCGAGTTCTGCGGCGCGCCCTTCACGTCGTCGTGATACGGAATGAAGTTGATCGACCAGTCGAACTTGGCCGCCTTTTTGATGCCCGCCTGGGCGCCTGCACTGCCGCTGAACATGGCGCACTCGCCGCTGTAGAACTTGGCGTCGCCCTGATTGGTGCGTCCGGCGTAGGTGAACAGGCCGTTCTTCGCCATGTCGCCCAGCATCGTGATGTGGCGCACGTGCAGCGGCGAGTTGATGGTGAATTCGGCGTCGAGGCCGCCCATGCCGTTCTGCCTGGTGCCGATCGGCACGTTGTGCCAGGCGCTGAAGTTCTCGATGTGCATCCAGGATGGCCAACTGGTGGTATAGACGCACTGCTGACCGGCCGCCTTCAGCTTCTCGGCGGCGGCGAGGAACTGTTTCCATGTCGCCGGCGCTACCGGTTCCAGGCCTGCCTTTTTGAAGGCATCCTTGTTGATGTAGAACATCACCGTCGAGCTATTGAAGGGAAAGGACAGCATGTTGCCCTTGAGGTCCGAGTAATAGCCCGTCACCGTCGGCAGGTAGGCGTTCTGATCGAAAGGTTCCTTGGCGTCCGCCATCACCTTGGCCACCGGCACGATCGCGCCCTTGGCCGCCATCATGGTCGCGGTACCGACTTCAAAAACCTGCAGCATGTGCGGCGCGTTGCCGGCGCGGAAAGCGGCGATCGCAGCCGTCATCGACTCGGGGTACTGCCCCTTGTAGACGGTGACAACCTTGTAGTCCTTCTGGCTTTCGTTGAATTTGGTGGCAAGCCCGTTGAGCGCCTCGCCGAGCGCGCCGCCCATCGAGTGCCACCACTGGATCTCGGTCACGGCTTGAGCCGCGGGGGCGGCGAGGACGCCGACAGTGAACAATGCTGTGGTGAGTGTCTTGAACTTCATGGTGTTCTCCTCTGGCTGCGCCTGCTTCTGAAGATATCGACAGGAATACCGCGCGAGTATAGCTTGAATAAATTGCGCGATTTCAAGTCCGAAAAGCGGAC
>JBAXWO010000743.1:0-1823 GCA_037128375.1 bacterium | reverse complement strand
CGATTTCCACACCGTTTAGAAAAATATTTGCTATTATTTGCCTGTCCCCGGTTTTGTCTATTTCCCTGTCCCCAGTTTTGGTCCCCAGTTTTGTGAGTATACCGTGCCCGAAAGCCCCGGCGATCAAGGAAGATGTTGGGTTGCGCGGAGTTGTGCGGATATTAAGCAATGGAAGAGCTAGATACAGGTGCCGTCAACGACATCGTTCTGCGGCACGTGGTCGCCGAGGATGCGGTCGTCCGCGCGTACGTGTACGCCTCCACACGGGGCCATCGCGACACGGAGGATGTCATCCAGGATGTCTGGCAGGTGGTGTTCCGAAAAATCGGGGACTACGATGAAACCCGGTCGTTTCGCGCCTGGGTTCTTGGCATCACGCGCCTGCAGGTTCTGAAATGGCGGCAGGCTCAGGCCCGCTCGCGCCTGCTGTTCGACCCGGATGTGGTGGAGCTGCTGGCCGACACGGCCGCAGAGGAAGGCGAGGAACTGGACCATCGCAGCCAGTTCCTGCGGGACTGCCTGGGCATGCTGCCGCTGGACAGCCGGCGGTTGTTGCACATGAAGTATGCCGACGGCCTGACCGTCGCCGCCATCGCAGAGCGGGTGAAAAAGAGCGTGGGAGCCCTCGACATGGCCTTCGTAAGGCTGCGCCGCGCCTTGCGGGCCTGCATCGAGGGCAAGCTGGCGGAAGCCGGCGGAGGTGGGGCATGACGGACCATGCCGACCCGTATCTGGATCGCTACCTGGCGGGGCAGGCGAGCGAGGAGGACGTGCAGGCGCTTGGAGAACGCCTCAGGGCCGACGCCGCCCTGCGTAAGGAACTGCTTGTTCTGGCGGCTTTCGACGCGGAACTGCCGGGCGCGTTGCGGGACGTGGCCAGGGAGAAGAAGGAGCAGGCGCGCGTCACGGTCGCGACGTTCCCTGCCGCAGGCACGCGCCCGGCGCGGCTCCGAACGGACGCGCGCCGTCCGTTGGCGAGGCGCTTCCCATGGCCGGCTGCCATCGCGGCTGGAATCGTGATCGCTGTCGGTCTGGGTGCCTATTTCATCGGACGGCCGGGCCGGCCGGGCCGCACCGAGCTGGCGACGACCGTCGCTGCGCCACGCCCGGCGCCCCAGCCGGCGACCATGGAGGCCGCCCTGTCGGTCGCGAAGGCCGAAGGACGGCTGACCGAGGTCGGCGGGGAGGTGTGGGTGGCGCGCGCGGATGGCACAGGGCAGCCGGCCGTCGCGTCCGCCGGCACGGAAGTGTTTGCGGGAGACGCCATCGTCACGTCCACGAATGCGTCCGCCCGGTTCGCCTACGCGGACGGCTCCACGCTGCTGATTTACAGGGCCAGTGCCGTGGTTCTGAGCCAGTCGGACGCGGGACCGGGACTTGACCTGCGCCGGGGGGCGGTGGACGCCGACATCCGCCAGCAGCCGGACGGGCAGCACCTGCGGGTTCTCGGGGACCTGATGCACGCGGAAATCGTGGGTACGGAGTTCCGCCTGATGGCCGACGCGCGGTCGAGATGGCTGGGCGTGCGCCAGGGTGTTGTGGAGGCTAGCCGCTTGGCCGACGGGCAGAAGGTCACCTTGCAGGCCGGAAACTACTCGGCCGTCGCCCCGAATTGGCCGTACATGCGCATGGACGCGCGGGTGTGCCCATACTGGAAGCAAGTCTGCCGGCAGGCGGCCGGGACGCCGTATCCTTGAGGGTCTCCCCGTGTAAGGAAGAAGTAGAAGGAAAGTTGAAGTGTGCTATTATTTCCCTGTCCCCGGTTTTTCGGGGGACGATGACGGTAGTGCGCTGGGTGAGGAAGTACGGCAGGAATCATCTGA
>JBAXWO010000742.1:0-1825 GCA_037128375.1 bacterium | reverse complement strand
CTCCGAGGGCGTGATCCACATGCTGGTGAACGGTCAGGTGACGATCCGGGACGGTTCATTGACAGGGGAGCGCCACGGAATCTGGCTTTGAGGCGCCGTTGCCGATCCGTCGATCACGATGGTTTCGAGGGCCGGGGCTTGCGGTCGATCGTCCGGCGCATGGCTTCCGCGAGCTGGCGCAGAAGGATCGGTTTCAAAATGATCTCACTGACGCCGCCATCAAGCAAATCCTGCTCTGAAACCGTCTTGCTGAAGCCTGTGCAGAGCAGAACGGGCAGGTCGGGACGAATATGGTGTGTTTCGCGTACCAGTTCCAGGCCGGTCATGCCCGGCATAACCTGGTCCGTGATGAGCAGGGCGAAGCGATTCGGGGCTTCACGGATGAGCGCCAGGGCCTCATTGCCCTGAATGCAGGTAACAGGGATGTATCCGAGGCTCTTCAGCATTTTGGCGATCATGTTGACGATCTCAGGCTCGTCGTCCACGCAGAGCACCTGTTCCGTTCCCCGTGGGACGGGTTCGGAGGGTGCTGCGGTGAGAGCACCGGCCTTTTCCTCGAGGGGGAGTACGACATGAAAAGTAGTCCCCTTTCCAACTTCGCTTTCCACGGTAATGGTGCCGTGCAACGAGGCGATGATGCCATGGGCGACGGCCAGTCCCATCCCGGTTCCCTCGCCATGTTTCTTGGTGGTAAAAAACGGTTCAAAGATACGGTCCAGTGTGGCACGGTCCATTCCAGTTCCCGTATCCCGCACGGTCAGATCCGCGTAGGTGCCCCGGTTCAGTTTCGCCAGCGGCCCCTTTGTGCGGCCATCCAAAACGATTTTGTTCAGGCCATATTCCAGAATACCGCCGGTGCGCCGCAGGGCGTGCAGGGCGTTGGTTCCGAGGTTCATCAGGACCTGGTGCAGCTGTGTCGGATCGGCGCGCACGATGTCGCTGTCCGTCTTGATGCTGGTTTGCAGTTTAATGTCGGGCCGGATGGAACCGCGCTGAAGGGTCATGACCTCGTGGATGACAGCAGTCAGCCTGATGGGTTTGGCCTCGCTCTCAGACTGCCTGCTGAAGGCCAGGATCTGGCGCACCAAGTCCCTGGCGCGGCGGCTCGCCTTGAGGACCTCCTCGAGGCTGCCGCGGATCGGATCCCCTGCGGGACTGGCGTGCAGGGCTATTTCGGTATAACCGATGATCGGGGTCAGGATATTGTTGAAGTCATGCGCGATCCCTCCTGCCAGGGTGCCGATGGCTTCCATTTTATGGGCCTGGCGCAGGAGTCGTTCGTTCTGCCGGAGCGACTCTTCGGCGCGGCGGCGGTCGGTGATGTCCTGCAGCATGACCAGGAATCCTTTGGGCTTGAAATCCTTATCAAGCCCGAGGTTGGCGACCAGGATGTCGAAACTGCTCTTCCCCGAACGCGCGTACTGGGTCGATCCGGACTCCTTGGCCAGATCGAAATCCATGACCGCTTCGTAACGGACGGTTCCGTTGAGCAGTGTCCGCATGGATTCCTCGCTGATCTCGGGCAATCCCGTGAGGGTGGGGGCGATGAAATGGCTTCGATCGCTGACCCCGAACATGCCGAGGGCGGCCGGATTGACATCGGTCAACTGCTGGTGCATATCGTAGAGGACGATCCCGATGGGCGAACGGGCAAAGAAGTCGAGAAAACGCCGTTCGCTTTCCCTCAGCGCGGACTGTGTTTCGTGGCGGAGGGTAACGTCATGGGCGCAGCAATACACGACGGGCCGCCCGTCGTACTCCAGGATGCGAATGGTGACTTCCATGGGGATTTCGCGTGCGGACTTGGTGCGGTAGACCCGTTCGC
>JBAXWO010000741.1:0-1825 GCA_037128375.1 bacterium | reverse complement strand
CTGGCGCCGCTGGCGTGGGTGGGTGCTGCGGAACCACCCCTGAGTTCATCGAAAAGGCCGGCCTCGCCATCCTGAGCTTTGACGCGGGAAGGCGTCAGGTGAAATGGGTGCCTACTACCCCCGAAATCGTGGAACTGCCCTCGGTGCCGTTGGCGCCGCGCTCGAAACTCGGCGCGGCCCTAGCAGCCGGAGAGTGGATTGAGACCGTAGAGTTGGTAGCCCCGCTCGGGGTTGATGCCGGCGCGGTTGCCCGTGATGACGCAGTTCTGCACCACGGCGGTCCCCGCCGTGATGCCATCGTGCTTGAGGTAGACGCCCGCTCCGGCTCCGACGAACTGGCAGTTCGTGATCGTGAAGCCCTCGATCAGCACGCAGGCCGGGCTGGTCAGGTTGACGTAGACGCCGCGGTTGGTCCCGTTGCCGTCGATGGTGACGCCGGCCGGATTGCCGCTGGAGCCGCGCAGCGCGAGGCCCTTGGTGATGGAGACCACCTGCGCGTTGAGCAGCGGCGGGGCGTACGTGCCGTCGGCGACCCACACGGTGTCGTTCGCGCTCGCCGCGTTCACCGCGTCCTGAATGTTGCTCGCCGCCGTCGCCCAGCCCGCGTAGGGGCTCGCCGGCGTCTGCCCATTCTGGGCGACATAGCGATCTGCCGCCCGTACTCCCACGGCGCTGGACAATACCAAACCCAGTACAATCGCTTGATGTTCGAACCTCATCGCCGTTACCTCCGTCAGTGTGTTACCGCGTCCCGAGGGCGCACGGCGTTCAGTAACTCAGATCACGTCGTTTTCCTTCGGTCGGCGCTTCCGGGTTTAGCGTGGGGAAAGTTATTGGTTGAGGTAGACTGTGGGGCATGAAAGACACACAACTCTACCAGCAGATACTCGGTGACACGACGCCTTGGCATGTGGCGGGGGTACGCTTGGATGCGGGTGCCCAGACGATTGAGATTGAGATGACTTTGGATGGAGGAGAGTTGTGGGGCTGTCCCGAGTGTGGGGGAGCGATGCACATGCACGGTGCGGAGCGTCGGCGGTGGCGGCATCTGGACTCGTGCCAGTTCAAGACGTTCGTGGTAGCTGACGTGCCGCGGGTGAACTGCCCGAAGGACGGGACGCAGACAGTGAAGGTGCCGTGGGCGGAGCCGCGAGGGCGGTTTACGGCGCTGTTCGAGCGATTCGCCATAGATGTCATGCTGGCCTGTGCCACGTTGCAAGCGAGCACACTGCTGCGGGTTTCGTGGGACGAGGCGGACGGGATCAAGCAGCGGGCTGTCAGCCGGGGCCTGGCGCGGCGCAAGGACGAGTCCGTGCGCCGGGTATGCGTGGACGAGAAGGCGGTCGGTCGCGGGCAGACCTATGTGACGGTGGTGAGCGCGCTGGATAAGGGCCGTGCACGGGTGCACTACATGGGTGATGACCGCACAGAGAAGAGCTTGGACGGGTTCTGGCTTGGGATGAGTCCAGAGCAGCGCGCAGAGGTGGAGGCCATTTCGATGGACATGTGGCAGCCGTTCTGGAAATCCACCGTGACGCGCGTGCCACTGGCGGTGGACAAGATCGTCCACGACTCCTATCACCTGGCCACGTACATGAACAAGGCCGTCGACGCGGTGCGCCGGGCCGAACACGCCGCACTGCAGTACCGAGACGACGACGTCTTGAAAGGCAGCCGCATGCTTTGGCTCTACGGCGAGGAGAATATTCCTTCCAAGGGCGCTTCCGGGTTTAGCGTAGGAAATGCCATTGGTTGATGTAGACTGTGGCGGATGAAAGACACGCAGCTCTACCAGCAGATTCTCGGCGAGACGACTCCTTGGCAT
>JBAXWO010000740.1:0-1828 GCA_037128375.1 bacterium | reverse complement strand
GGCAACGTTTCGTGACCACAAAAACCCCTATTTTCTGATGTTTTTGAATAGTTTGTGAAATTGTGATTGTTCAAATTTCCCTCGTAATCGTAATCTTAATCGTAATCGTAATCCTCTCTGGGGCAGTGGATTACGATTACGATTAGGATTACGATTAGGATTTCTATGGGATGTTACCGCCACACTTCTTACCGGTCGAAAGCCTCTATGCAACTCTCCCCGAAAAAACTTCGTCGCCAAGCCGATGTCCTCATTCAGATCCTGCGCGATACCGTCGCTGCGGTTGAGGCCGGTTCGCCCGCCGATGCCACACTGGCATCCTGTTACCGCCAGCACCCCGAGTTTGGCTCGCGGGATCGTCGGCTGTTTTCAGAAACCATCTTTGCCTATTTCCGGTGGAAAGGCTGGCTCACGGCCTCCCTGGCACCCGATCTTGAATCCGCCTGCGTGCTGGCCCATGCCCTGGAAGCACTCGAAATCAATGACGCCGTCAGACTGCTGGCTGAAACGACCCGGCTGGCCACGGTGCCGCTCGAACCGCTTGGCGCGCTGGATCTTTCCGCCAAGGCGGCCGGCTTGGGCCGCATGACGGGGACGCCCCCGCCCTCCCCGCTTTCGCTGGTGCCCTCCTGGGTTCCCGAGATGCTCCGTATCCCGCCGGAAACGGAAACCGCCGCACACGTCCTTCGCAGCGTCGCCGCCTTCCAGACGCCGCCGCCCACCTGGTTGAGGGCGAGGCCGGACCACAAGGTCCGGGTCGCCGCCGCACTCCGCAGCGCCGGGGCTGATCCGCAGGAACCCGACCGCCTTCCCGATGCCCTGTCCGTCCCGCGCGGCGTCAACCTCCGGGCACTATCGCCGCAATTGAGGGGCATCATGGAGATCCAGGATCTTGCCTCCCAGGTCACCGGCCTCATCTGCGCGCCCCGCCCCGGGGAACGCTGGTGGGACGCCTGCTGCGGCTCGGGCGGGAAAACCCTGCATCTGAGCGACCTGATGCAGGGAAACGGCCGCGTGCTCGCCACCGACATCCGGCCCGGGATCCTGGAAAGCCTCGAACGCCGCCTGCGGGAAGCGCAGATCTCGGGCGTTAGAACAAAACTCTGGGACGGGTTGAAGGATCCCCTGCCCCATGAGTTGTTTGACGGGATCCTCGTCGACGCCCCCTGTTCGGGACTCGGTACGTGGCACCGCAATCCGGATGCCCGCTGGCGAACGAGCCGTGGCGAGGTGGAACGGCTGGCCGTCCTGCAGGCGGAGTTGCTTGCGAAGTGTGCCCAGCGCGTGCGGCCCGGCGGGGTACTGGTTTACGCCACCTGCACCCTGACCCAACTTGAAAACGAGGGGGTGCTCAACCCCTTTCTCGCCGCCATGCCCGAATTCAGCCTGGCCACCTTCCCCCATCCCCTCGATGGCTCCCCCTGCACAGGACAGGCCTGGGTCTATCCCTGGCAGGCGTCCTGTAACGGAATGTTTGTGGCACGCCTGGTCCGCTGCACAATCTGATGGAATGACGGGGGACACCTGTGCTACGTTTCGAACCTTATGAAAGCCAAAAGAAACCCTCCGGCTCAACCGAAACAAGGCCCTTCAGCCCCCGCTGACTACGTCGCGCGAGGACGCGAGATTATCGACCAGGAAATCGAGGGCCTTCAAAAAGTCCGGGCGAACCTGAACTCCGGCTTCAGCCAGGCGGTGGAAGCGATCATGAAGGCAACCCGCGGCGGACGGAAGGTCGTCGTGACCGGCGTCGGCAAGAACCTTCCCATCGGCGAGAAAATATCCGCCACGCTGGCGAGTACGGGTACTACCAGTGTCGTGATGAACC
>JBAXWO010000074.1:0-8905 GCA_037128375.1 bacterium | reverse complement strand
ATCTAACCATGGTCAGCTGCGGGGTGTGTCCAGGAGACCTGACGGACCGGCATCGGGCGGTCGTCGCCGGCGCCGAGGTGCTGGCGGGCGGGCAGCGGTTGCTCGACTGGTTCCCGGAGTTCAAGGGCGAGAAGATAACGGTTGGCGCGCACGTGGGCGAAGTCGTTGACCGGCTTGTGGCGCGATCCAGCGCCGCGCGCGTGGTCGTTCTGGCCTCGGGGGATGCCCTCTTTTTCGGTATCGGGCGCCTGTTCGCCGAACGCATGGAGCCGGGACGGCTGGAGATCCTGCCCAATATCACCGCGGTCCAGGCGGCGCTGGCGCGGTTGGGACTGGCGTGGGAGAATGCCCGCTTCTTCACCGTTCATGGGCGGGACACCGTTTTGCCCTGGGGGGCGATCCTCCGGGCGCCGCTGGCCGTGGTCTATGCTGATCCCGTGCGCACGCCGTCCGCCATCGCGGCCGATCTGCTTCATCATTGGCCTGAGGCCCACAGCCGGCCGGCCGTCGCCCTTGCCGACCTGGGCGGCCCCGCCGAACGGTGCGTGACGGGAACCCTGGCCGATATCGCGAAGGCCACCACGAGCGGATTGGCCATGCTGATCGTCCGCCCGGCGGAGTCCTCGCTGGCGCCGCCCCTGACGCTGGGACTGGAAGACGAGCAGTATGACCGCGAGGGCGGGTTGATTACACACCCCGAGCTTCGCGCCGTGGCGCTTTCCAAGTTGAGGCTCAGGGCAGGCGTGATGTGGGATGTGGGGGCCGGCAGTGGATCGGTGGGCATCGAGGCCGCCGGGCTCTGCGAAGGCCTATCCGTCTACGCCATCGAAAAGGAGCTGTCCCGTTGTGTTCAGATCAGGAACAACTCCGTCGTGGCGGGATGTTTATCGGTCGGCGTGGTGGAGGGGGTGGCACCGGACGCCTTTGCCGCCTTGCCGGCGCCGGATGCCGTGTTCGTGGGCGGCGGCGGGGTGGGGGTGGGTGCCATTGTGGAGAGCGCGTTTCAACGGCTGCGGCCGGGTGGATCGCTCGTGGCCGCCGCCATCCTGCTCGAAACGCGGGCCCGCCTTCTGGATTGCCTGCCGGAGCGGCGCCTCGAGATGGTGGAGATCGAGGTGCGCCGGGCCCGCCCGCTGGGGCCCGGTCACAAGCTTGAACCGGGCAATCCCGTCGCCCTGTTCGTATACCGAAAGGAGCGATCATGAAGATGAGCACCGTTGTTTTTGCAGGCGCCGGACCCGGAGCGCCCGACTTGCTCACCCTGCGCTGCCGTGACGCCATCGCCGCGGCGGATACGATCGTCTATGCCGGCTCGCTGGTGAACCCCGAGGTGCTGCGCTTCGCACGGCCCGGGTGCCAGTTGCACGATAGCGCGAACATGGACCTGCCGCAGATCGTCGCGGTGCTGAGCGCCGCGGCCCGCGCGGGCCGGAAAGCCCTGCGACTGCACACCGGCGATCCCGCGATCTATGGCGCCATAGCCGAGCAGATGCGTGCGCTGGATGCGGAAGGGATTGCGTATGAAGTCATTCCCGGCGTGAGTTCGGTCTTTGCCAGCGCGGCGGCGTTGAAGGCGGAACTGACCCTTCCCGGGGTGTCGCAGACGGTCATTCTCACACGGCGTGCCGGCCGGACACCGGTTCCGGCGGGACAGGATATCGCCTCCCTTGCCGCGCATGGTGCGACGATGGCCGTCTTCCTGAGCGCGGAGGGCCTTGAGCCGCTGGTGCGGGACCTTCTGGCGGGTGGCTACGCCCCCGATACGCCCGCCGCCGTGGTCTATCGCGCGAGCTGGCCGGATGAGCGTGTTGTGACGGGCAACCTGGCGGATATCGCCGCCAAGGGCGCGGCGGCGCGCATCGAAAGACAGGCCATCGTGCTGGTCGGTGGAGCGCTGGGCGGAAAAGGGGAGGCGTCCAGGCTTTATGCATCCGACTTCTCGCATGGCTATCGTTCCCCCCTCGCCACTTCCGCTTCCGCTCCAACTCCTGCCGTGAGCCATCCTCCGCCTTCCGCTAGCTTCACGGGCACCCTCGCGGTATACGCCCTGACCGAAGCCAGCGCGCAGGTGGCGGCGCGCCTCGCGGCCGCCGCGGGGGGGCGCCTCTTCGTGTCTTGTGACCGCGTGAACGCGGCGCTGGACAACGCGGGTGAGGTCGTGAGGTTCGAAGGCCGCGAGTTCGCGAATATCATCGCGGCGAATTGGCGGCGTTTTGACGGGCATGTCTTCGTCATGGCCAGCGGTATCGTCGTGCGGAAGATCGCGCCGCTGCTGACCTCCAAGACGACCGATCCCGCGGTGGGGGTGTGCGACGAGCAGGGGCGTTACGCCATCAGCCTGGTGGGAGGCCACATCGGCGGCGCCAATCGTCTGGCGCAACAGGTGGCGATCATCCTCGACGGGCAGGCGGTTGTGACGACGGCGACGGACGTGCAGGGATTGTTGGCCTTTGACGAATGGGCGGCCCGCCAGGGCTGGCAGGTGGAGAATCCAGAAGCCATCAAACTCCTGAACAGCATGCTGCTGGCCCGCAGACGGATCGGAATCATCGGGGCGGCGGAACAGGTGCGCGAAGCGTACGGGTCGCGCGCGGAGGTCGTGGTGGTCGAAGACGGGGAGTTTCCGGCGGATCTGGCGGGGCTCGTGGCCGTGGATCGGTCCGACACTGTGGCGCCCGCCGGGCTGCCGGTGCTCCGGTTGGCGCGGCCGACCGTCATGCTCGGTATCGGCTGCAACCGGGGGACCCCGGCGGACGAGATTGAGACGGCGGTGGCGTCGGTGCTGCGGGAACACGGGATCGCACCCGGTCAGGTGCGGGGCGTGGCCAGCATCGATCTCAAACACGACGAAGCAGGGCTGCTGGCATTTGCCGCGCGGCGGAAATGGCCGCTGACGTTCTTTCCAGCGGAGCGGTTGGATTCCGTGGGGGTGCCGAACCCGTCCCTGACGGTGGCGAAGGCCACGGGAACTGCCTCCGTATCCGAGGCGGCTGCGTTGGTTGTGGCGGGCGGGCGTTTACTCGTTCCCAAGCAGAAACATGGAGCCGTTACGGTGGCCGTGGCTGCGAAAGAGGAACGGGCGGTTCCCGGAAAGTCCGGCGTCATTCTTGCCGTCGGGATCGGGCCCGGAACTCCGGAGGGCCTGACCCTCAAGGCCAGGAATGCCATTCTGGCCGCCGATGTCGTGGTTGGCTACAAGCCTTATTGCGCGCAAATCGAATGGCTGATCGGCAACAAGCGGGTCGTCGCCACGGGCATGCGGGACGAGGTTCCGCGCTGCAATGCCGCGATCGGGGAGGCCCGGAAAGGGCAGACCGTTGCCATGGTCTGCTCCGGTGACGCTGGCGTCTATGGCATGGCGGGATTGATTCTGGAACTCCTCTCCGCCAACAACGAGCCACCTGTGGAGGTTGAGGTCATTCCGGGCGTGACTTCCGCCCTTGAAGCCGCGGCGGCGCTGGGCGCCCCGCTTTCGAACGACTACGCGACGATCAGTCTCTCGGACTTGTTGACCCCGCGGGAGACCATCCTGGCGCGACTTCGGGCGGTTTCCGGCTGCGGCATGACCTGCGTGCTGTACAATCCCCGGAGCCGGGGACGGCAGGATCTTTTTAGCGAAGCCGTGCGCCTTTTCACCGCGGCGCGTGGAAATGATTCACCGGCCGGTTTTGTCAGGCACGCCGGCCGCGAGGGGCAGGAAATATGGATAGGCGCCCTGGGTGATTTGCCGGCTGACCGGGTGGATATGTCCACGATCGTCTTCATGGGTGGCGCGGACACCGCCATTTTGGATCGACGGCTGGTAACCCGCCGGGGCTATCAAGTAGGTGGTAGGTGTTAGGTGGCAGGTGTTAGGTGGCAGGTGTTAGGTGGCAGGTGTTAGGTGGTAGGTGGGAGGTGTTAGGTGGCACAGCTGAGTTCGTTTCGTGATCTCAAGGTGTATCAGAAACTGAAGGCGCTCCATCTGGAGGTGCATCAGGAGACGCTTGCTTTCCCAAAGTTCGAAATGTACGAATTGGGCTCGCAGGTCAGGAGATCGTCCAATGCCGCGCCGGCGATTCTCGCGGAGGGTTGGGGAAGCCGGCACACCAACATCTACATCGAGGCGATTAACCGCGCCATGGGCGAGGTTCGGGAAACCCAGCATCATCTCGACGTTGCGAAAGATAAGGGCTACCTGCCCGAACCGCGTTTCCGTGACCTCGATACACGCTATGACGAGTGCGGTCGCATGCTGGAGGGATTGCACCAATCTCTCAGCGAATGGCAAGGAACCACTCGGACAGGGAAGGTCGTGCGCGAGGATCCCCTTGCATACGGATCGGAATCGCCCCACTGGTCCGAAATCACCCTTCACAACGACAAGGACTTTCCATGGACCCCCTAACCCCATCCCCCTCCCTCCTCCCACCTCCCACCTCCCACCTCCCACCTTCTTCATCCCCCCTCCCACCTAACACCTCCCACCTATCACCTTCCCCCTTCTCCGCGCTGTGCGTCGCCGCGCCGCATTCGGGAGCGGGCAAGACCACGATTACCTTGGGGCTTCTTGCCGCGCTTCGCCGGCGTGGACTCGTCGTGCAGCCGTTCAAGTGCGGTCCGGATTACATTGATCCCGGGCATCACTTTCGGGCCTGTGGCGTGGTCTCGCGCAATCTCGATACCTGGATGATGGGCGAAGACGCCGTGCGAGCCTGTTATGCAAAAGCCTCGCGTGGCGCGGATGTGGCGGTGATCGAAGGGGTGATGGGGCTTTTTGACGGCGCCTCGCCGCGGAGCCTTGAAGGCAGTTCAGCCCATGTGTGCAAGCTGCTCGATATTCCCGTCATCCTGGTGGTGGACGCCAAGGCCATGGCCCGTTCGATCGCCCCGCTGGTCAGCGGGTTCGCCGGGTTTGAGCCCGGGGTGAGAATCGCCGGGGTGATTGCCAACAACGTTTCGAAAGAGAGCCATGCCCGGATACTGGCCGACGCGCTGGCAGAGGCGGGGTTGCCGCCCTTACTCGGTCACCTGCCTCCGAAACCGGAATGGCGCCTGCCGGAGCGACATCTCGGCCTGATCGCCGATACCGAAGCCGGTGTTGGAGACGACTGGTTCCAGACGCTGGCCGACGGCATCGAACAACACCTTGATATCGTCCAACTGCTCCGCCTCTGCGAAACCGCCCGCCCTTCCACCCTCCCACCTAACCCCTCCCACCCAACACCTGCCACCTGCCACCTCCCACCTCTCACCCGTCTTCCTCCTCCCCCCTCCCACCTATCACCTAACACCTACCCCCTCCCACCTTCCACAGTGCGTATCGGTCTGGCGCGCGATGCCGCCTTTCATTTCTACTACGAGGACAATCTCGATCTCCTGCGCGAAGCGGGCGCGGAGCTGGTGCCGTTTTCCCTGTTGACCGACACCGCACTCCCGACCGCCCTGGACGGCCTGTATATTGGCGGCGGGTTCCCGGAGATGTTCGCGCGGGAGCTCTCGGAAAATTCCAGCATGAGGGATAGCGTCCGCGCCTTCGCGCAAACGGGCGCGGTTTACGCCGAGTGCGGCGGATTGATGTATCTGGGCCGCACGCTGACCGACGGCGACGGGCGGGCCTGGGAGATGTGCGGGGCGCTGCCCGTGCATACGGGGATGGGATCGCGTGCGCAGCGGCTTGGCTACATTGAGGCCACGACGCTGGAGGCGGGCCCGCTGGGTCCGAAGGGAACGATGCTACGCGGGCATGAGTTCCACTGGTCCTCCATTATTCGCGAGGATGGGGCGACGTTGCCCGCCTATGCCGTTCGCTCAGTCCGGAGCGGCGAGACGCACCCGACCGGTCTGTGCGCCGGGAAGGTCTGGGCCTCGTATCTGCATTTGCATTTCGCATCCCAGCCGGCTGTCGCCCGAAACTGGGTGGAACATATCCGGTCGGCCACATGTAGCCCGCGTCGGCCCGACGCGGGTTCGGATCTACACCCGACAGCCATGATGGCGAAATCCTGTTGACAGGGGATTGACGCCGGGGCTTTGACATTCCACAATACCCCTGATGGCAGGCTGTAGCGATTAGGGCTGCGCCGAACGGTCGACGGCGCCCCAGTTATCGAAGGGAGCTGTGCAATGGAGCCAGGCGAGATAAAATTCGGGTGCCCACATTGCCGGCAGCGCATCGCAGCCCCCGGAGAGTTGTCGGGCGAATCCGTTGATTGCCCGAGATGCGGCAAGACGACCACGGTTCCGTCAGGATGCCGCGGCACGGAGCCGCCAGCATCTTCCGGTACACGGAGTGGACCAGGGCCAGTGTCATAGTATCCTCCGGCTCCGCCTCATGGTGTGACCGCGTCACAACGACCGTTGGCACAGTTGCAGACGGCGGGTGCCTCGTCGTGCAAAACCGTGATGGAAGGATTGCTGCCGCAGAGCGCGCAGGCGGGGTTGCGTTTGAAGGCCACCTCGCGGAATCTCATTTTGAGCGCATCGAAAACCAGGAGCCGGTTGGTCAGCAAGTCGCCGATGCCCAGGAGGTATTTGACCGCTTCCGCCGCCTGGATTGTGCCCATGATGCCGGGCAGAACGCCCATCACACCCGCCTGCAAGCCGGCCGAGATGTTCGTGGTCAGGTACGAGCCGAGCGTCGTCGGATCAAAGAAGACAAGCGGGTTCGCCTGGCCGATCGGCGCGCCAACGCCCGAGCGGACCTGATACCAGAGATCAAGCGAGACACGGAGCTTGTCGTTGATGATGCCCTTGTAGCCGAGCTCCATCGTGTTGTCGAAGCTTGCGGAGAGCGGCGTCAAATCCTTGGCGTCAGCGGCGGTCACGGCGGTCGAGCCGATACGCAGCACGGTGCCAATGTTGGCGGCCGTCGGACGCAACGTCGAAAGAATCGGGTTCAGCGAGGTCAGCAGGCCGGTGAGGGCCGCCTTGTTCGCGGCCGACAGCGTGCTGGTCGGCAGCCCGGCGATGATCGTCGGGAACGCGGCGATGAAGCCCGGGAAGGCAACCGCGGCGGACGAGTTCTGGTTCGAAGCCGTGCCGGCGGCAACCCACGGCGAATGCATGCAGAGGCCAGCATTGATCGTGCCGTCGCAACTACGCGCAAACTGCCACCCTTCCTTCGCCGGGTTCCCCACCGCGCGCAGGGCAAAGCCCGGCGCCTGGTTCGGGTTGGAGACCTGGTCGAGGAAGTACGAGAAGCTCGCCGGCGAGTTGAAGGCGCGGCTGAACGTCATGCGGATATTGTTCGTCGCGTTCGCCTTGTACACAAAGGCCATGCGCGGCGAGAACTGCGCGCCGGTGATCCGGTCCGTCATGTCGCCACGAATGGCGCCGATGAAGTTGAGCTTCGGGGTCAGCGCGGCATCGCCCTGCACATAGGCGCCGTACTCGAGAATGTCGGTCGACCCTTCATTGCGTCCGAAGATCGAACCTTCCGAGCGCGGAGCGGTCTTGATGTAGTCGGCACCGGCCACAAACTTCGCCGCGCCGATGTTGAAGCCCTGCTGCACCTGACCCACGAGCACCGTCGACTTGTCGACGACCGGGATGCCGGTGCGGAGGTAATACGTACCGCTCAAGTCGGTCGGATTGGCGTTGCCCGAGTTGTTCGTGTTCAAGAACACCTGGGCAAAGAACTTCTTGTAGCGGAAGCGATCCTGGAAGCTCGAATAGGTCCAGTTCTTGACCTGCGCGGCGCCGAACGCCGTCGTGATCTCGATCGCGCTCCCCACCTTGGTGTAGCCGGTGGTGAAAATGTTCTCAACGTCGTCGCTCGGCTTGTAGTCGAGGCGGAACTCCCCGGTGTAGCGCATGAGGTTGAAGTCACGCTGCAGCGTGGTGCCCGCGCGGCCGGTCGGAGCGGTCGTCGGGAACACGGCCGGTTCGTTCGGATCGTTGTAGGTCCAGTCCGTGCCCTTCATGTACTCGCCAGAGAGCTTGTAGCCCCACGCGCTGCCGAGCGTGCCCGCGTGACGGAACGCGCCACGCATGAGCGCCTGACCGCCGCCGTCGACCGTGAAGGTCGTGCCCTGCGACTTGAACGGCGACTTGGTGATAATGTGCAACACGCCGTTCGCCGAGTTCGGGCCGTAGAGCGCCGAGGCGGGGCCGTTGAGTACTTCGATACGATCGATGTCGTCGTTCGTGCCCGTGAACAGGAAGGGCACGTTCACGCGCAGTGACGGCACGCCGGCAAAGCGATAATCCTGCAGGTTCAACATCGCGCCCGAGAAGGCGTTATTGAAACCACGCGAGACCACGTTCGACTGCACCAGTCCGCCCTGCGAGATCGACAGGCCCGGCGTGGTGCTCAGAACGCCGGCGAGACCCGGGGTCACGGTGTTGGCGATGTGCTCCGACGTCACGACGGAGATCGAGGCCGGGGCGTCGAGCACCTTGCTCGGCGTTGCGCCGCGCGAGTCGGTGGTCACAACCGGGTTCAGGATCGCGGCGACTTCCGTCATCGCTACGTTCGCAGTCGCGCTGCCGCCGGAGGTCACATTGACACCCTCGACGCGCTTCATGGAGTGCCCGAGCTTGGTCACGACGACGGTGTACGAACCCGCGGCGAGGCCGCCGAGCCGGTACGTGCCGTTTTGGCCCGAGATCACCGACGCGGCGGTCGTTGTCCCTGACATCGCCTGTACATTGGCGCCGCTCAGTGCGGCACCAGTAGCGGCGTCGGTGACCTTACCGGTGATGGTTCCCGTCTGAGCCGACGCGGTCTGCGCGAGCCCGACGAACGCCAACACGGCGAACAGTCGACTGACGAAACGTCCAATCATAAATACACCTCGTTTGGATGTGAACTGCCGAAGCCGGAACTCCGGTCCTGCCGAGCGCTAGTAACGAATCTGTGACTAATAGGACCGGACTAAAGTTTGCGGCTCAGCCCCTAATAGGCAAGACGCGCGAGCCATTC
>JBAXWO010000739.1:0-1835 GCA_037128375.1 bacterium | reverse complement strand
CGGGTTCACCGTAGAGCGCGCCAATACGCAGAATAACCGCGCCGGGATCAGCGTCGGCCACTCCGCGCTCCCCCTCAAGCTTGGTTTCCCCGTAATAGTTTACCGGCCGGCAGACGTCGTGCTCGCGGTAAGGGGGCTGGGTCCCCGGAAAAACATAGTCGGTGGAAATGTGAATCATCCGCGCCCCGCGCCGGCGGGACAGCTCAGCCAATCGGGCCGGGACGGTCGCGTTCAGCAGCCGCGCCTCCTCCCGGTGCTGTTCGCAGTAGTCGGGACTGCGAAAAGCCGCGCAATGAACCAGCGCCTCCCAGCGCATCCCCTCCAACACCGCCATGGCGTCCGGGTCCGCCAGATCCAGCGCCCGACCCCCCGCGACAGCATGATGCCACCCCAGCGGCAGCACCGTCGCCTCCGCCTGCAGCCGGTTCGTCACCGCGTAGCCCAGAAGACCGCTTGCCCCGGTTATCGCTATGGTCGCACGCGGCATCTTCCGCCTCACGGCGCGCTCGCGGCCATTTTCATGGCCGCATCAATATCCGACTCGGTAAAACGCTCGGTCAACTTCTTCGTCAGCCTTCCCGAGCGACTGTAGAACCAGAACTGCGGCAGGGACCTAATGTCCATGGCCGAGCAAACCGGGGCATTCCAATCGGGAATATCGATCCTGCGGATGACCGCCCGACCTCTGCTTTTATCCACCAGTGTCTCGATGTAGTTGCCTTGCCGGACACTGGAATGAATCGAGGCCATGTGAAAATGAACCACGTTGACCTTGCCCTTGCTAAGCGATTGTTCCAGATCAACGGCATCCCCATGGCTGATCGTGGTCACCCCCGCCGACGACTCTCTCTGCCACTTGCCACCGGGCATCCTCCCCCCCGCGCTGACAGGTATGCTGCGGGGCGACTCGCCTGGCGGCGGGTCTGACGGCGACCCAAAAAAAGCATCCACGACGGGGGACGTCGTGTCCTCAGGCGGAGCCGGGGTCACGGGCGGCAGTTCCTCCCGTGGAGCCCCGGTCACAGGCGGCAGTTCGACTACCGAAGCAGGCGAACCAGGCCCGTAGGAGATGGCTATGCGCTTGAGAAGCGGCACGGGTTGCGCAATCTCCCCATCGCCGGCATCCAGCCGCACCATGTACTGGCTGTATCCCATGAACGCGACGTCTTTGAATTCCCTGGCCGTAAATCTCGCCGAGACACGCGGAGGGGAGTCGATCGCGATGCTGCGGACATTGACGACGTATTCCGAAAGCTCCTTGCCGTCCACGGTCGAGAACAGGAAACGATGATCCTGAAATCCCTTGAAGACGCCTTTCGTCGACGAACCGTTCTCGCGCACCAGCTCATCGCCCAAAGCCCCACCCACTCCGACGGCCAGCAGTACCCCGCCTAGCACCCACTTCTTCATGGTGATCGCTCCCTTCGCCGGGTCGCCCGGGGCCGCCCTCTTATTCCCACTCAATCGTCGCAGGCGGCTTCGAGCTGACATCATACACAACGCGATTGATCCCGGATACCTCATTTATGATCCGGTTCGACATGCGGGCCAGCGTATCGTAGGACACCCGCGACCAGTCGGCCGTCATGCCGTCCTGGCTTTCCACGATGCGCAATGCCACCACGTTTTCATAGGTGCGGCAGTCGCCCATCACACCCACCGTCTGGATCGGGAGCAGCACGGCAAACGACTGCCAGATTTGGGCGTACATGGGATCCTTCTCCATTTCCTCCTGCACGCGCAGGCGCAGGTCGCCCAGCAGGTGCGCGCAGCGGGTGATGGCCTCGCGGATACGCGCCACCGCCAGCGGGTATTCGGCTCGGATGTAGAGAATC
>JBAXWO010000738.1:0-1838 GCA_037128375.1 bacterium | reverse complement strand
CGATCAGGGCGCGCATCTTCAGCGCATAGCTGTCGCCCTCGGCGCCGTTGCTCTCACCCTGATACCAGAGTGCCCCCTTGATGGGAAACCGGATGATCGGATGAATCATGCCGTTGTAGATGCCGCTCCAACTGCTGGACAACCCGCTCGCGCCGGGGACCAGCGCCACCCCTTCCGCCGGCGTCCACGGCTCAATGGCCGTGCCTCCCCAGTTATCATCGAGCAGGCCGATCGGCACGCCGGTGCGCTGACTGACTTCGCGCGCAAAGTAGAACCCCACCGCCGTGAATGCGCCCGCCGCCGTCTGCGGCGTACACACCTTCCACCCATCCGCAGGCAGATCCTCTTCGGGCTTGTCGGAAGACCGATGCGATACTTTGAAGGCTCGGATGCGCGGATAGTCCGCTTCCGCCATGGCACGTTCGGCGCCAAAACTGCCCGCCAGAAACAACTCCATGTTGGACTGCCCGGAACAGAGCCAGATGTCACCGACAATGATGTTCCTGACCGCAATCGCGTTCTGGCCGGTAATGGTCAGCGTCAGGTTCTCGCCCTTGTTCCGTGCCGGAAGTTCAACCCTCCACTTCCCCAGAGCATCCGCCGTCGTCGAGACCTTCTGGTCGCCCAACGCCACAGTCAAGGCCTCATTGGTCGCCGCCCATCCCCAAAACCGGATGGGCTGATCTCGCTGCAGCATCATGTTGTCGGAAAAGATCTTCGCCAGCCGCACGTCCGCGCGCGCCGCTGGAATCATCCCCGCCAGCAAGAGCGCCAGAACCAACACCCTTCTTCCCGTCTGAGTTGTCATTCGAGAGCCTTTCTTTTATGTAATCGTTCGCGGGATGTCCCGCCCGTTGTGTGCAACCTCACGAAGGAATTGGCACCCGCCAACTCTGGGACCGCCGCCTTGAGAACATCCAGCGCCTTCTCGCACACGGCCACGCGCTGCGGGTTGATACCCGGCTCCCAGTCACTGACTCCATGCCCCAGCCGGGGGAGCATGGCGGCCAGCGCCGGCAGCAATCGGTTCAGGCGCCGGCGTTCCAGCGCCAGCGAGGCGGGGTTACGGGAGACCCGGTTGCCCACCTGCTCCAAGTCCGCGCCCAGCCGTTCCTCGCGGTCAAAAATCAGCGCCGAGGTCGCCTGCCGGGCGTAGTAGCTGACCCGCGCAATCCGGGTCATCAGCCCCTTCAGCCCCAGCGCCAGCGACGCCGGCAGAGCCGGGTTCTGCCGCAGGGTGATCGTGGTCTGACACGCCAGGTCAATACGCGGGATGCGCACGATGACAGTCGCGGTCTGGCCATCGTAGGTCCACCCTTCACGCCCGAGGCGGTGCGCCCACGCCAGCCGTTTGCCACCCACCGTGACCTCAGTCGGCGGCACCGCGGCCGGCAGGCGCAGCTCGAGAGAACGGACGCTTTCGAATCCGGTGTAGCACCCTTTGGGCCGGAACCGGAGTTCCGGCCTACTTTCTGTTGTGCGCGTCTCGCCTGAAGTAGGCCGGATTTCCATATCCGGCCTCGTGTGCGTGCCCTGAACCGGGCCCACGGTGATCCGACGCGCCCCTTTCTCAACTCGCTGCGTCAGCGGGATCCACGCCCCTGCGCCGGTCTGGTAATCCAAGCTGACCCCGTCGTCTTCGTACAGCCGGTATTCGCCGTCGCCGCCCGGGTAGGCGGTGACGACCAGGTTCCGGTAACTGCCGGGCGTCACCCGTGTCGTCTTGCCCTGGCCGGGCAGAATGGTGCCGGCGCGCACAAAGACCGGCGTTTCGGCAATGAGGTAGCCGCGGCGGATCGTGCGGCCGCCCTTCTCGAAGCAGCCGCGCGCGGTGTCGA
>JBAXWO010000737.1:0-1840 GCA_037128375.1 bacterium | reverse complement strand
CCGAGAATAACCGCGTCCAGGTCTGGAACCGTGCCCTGACAAGCCGGATGTCAATTTTCGGTTCAAGCAGTCCCACGGAATTCAGCAAGCCCGCAGGGATTGCCGTCAGTCATGACGGGTCGCGCGTGGCGGTGGCCGATACGCTTAACTATCGTGTCCGGGTGTTCTCCGTCAACCCGGTATCGGGCGTCTTGACTCCCCTGTTCAATTTCGGCTCCCACGGGACCAGCGAGGCGACCTTCCAGGCGCCCCTCGGCGTGGCGTTTAGTCCTGAAGGTGACATCTATGTGGCGGACAGTCTGGCCGTGGGCATTGGAAACAACCGGTTGCAGGTGTTCAGTTCGAGCGGCGGATTCCTGCGAACTTTCGGTGAGTACGGGACGAACGTGTTCCAGTTCGTGCGGCTTCTGGGGGTGGGGGTGGGTCGGGATGGCAAGGTTTACACCGCGGATGGTCAGGCCAACCGTGTGCAGACCTTCGGTTCCGATGATGGCTTTGGCTGGTTCTATGGCTCATCAGGGTCGTCGACCGGCAAGTTCAACTGGGTCTGGGATGCGCAACCCGGCATGGGGGGGCTGTTGTATTTGGCTGATCTCAACAACAACCGCATCCAGATCGTGAACACGAGTCCCGCCCGGACCGTGGCGGGGGTGGTGACGAATACCGGATTGCCCCTGGCGACACTCAATCTCCCGCGCGGGGTGGCGCCGGCACCTGACAGCGATGCGTTGTATGTCGCCGACACCTACAACAACCGGGTGCTCCGGCTCAGGGTGCTGGTCGATTCCGATGGCGATGGCATGGATGATGTCTGGGAAATCATGCACGGCCTGAATCCCCTGGATCCTTCCGATGCGGCGCTGGATCCAGATGGCGACGGCGTCACCAATATCGGGGAGTACCGTCTTGGAACGGATCCGCATAACCTCGACACCAACGGCAACGGCCTGTATGACGGCGCGGAACTGATGGCCGGGTCGGATCCGACAGCCTTGGGCGGTCCCATGACCCTCCGCATCACGGGCATAGGTCGCGTGCCGCCGGTACTGACCTGGCTGGGGGACGAGACCAACTCACCACCGGACGCCCTGCTCTCGCTGGCGCGGGCCCGCGCTGCGGGCGTGGAATTCGCGGCGGATGCCCCGGGCGATCTCGATCCCGGCGATCTGTGCATCGACGCCTTGCTGGGCATCGGCAGCAGCGGCGCGCTGCGCGGGCGGTTGGCCGCGCTGGCGCAGCAGTTGAACGACAGCGCGGCGCCCGTGCTGGCCGTGGACCTGCCCTCGGGATTGAATGCCGATACCGGGGCCTGGCTGGGCACGGCCGGCGCCCAGGCCGAAGCAGCGGCGCCGAGCGCAGCGGTGCGGGCGCAGCACACGCTAAGCTTGCTCACTCTCAAGCCGGGGCTGTTCACCGCCCACGGGCGCGATGCCAGCGGCCGGGTCTGGCTGGACGACCTGGCACTGGACACAGCGGCCGCGCCTTGCAGCGCCACGCTGCTGGGCGAGCCAACGGCGCGCAGCCGACTCCACGCCAGCCACAAGGGCAGCTTTGGCGATGTCGCCATCGTCGGCGGCGCCAAGGGCATGAGCGGCGCGGCACTGCTCGCAGCTCGCGCGGCGCTGCACGGCGGCGCGGGCCGGGTCTACGTCGCGCTGCTGGATCCAGACGCCATTCGGGCGGATTCGTCCCAGCCGGAATTGATGTTCCGCGATTTCGATGCCCTCGACGCTCAGGGCATGACGCTGGTCTGTGGCTGCGGTGGCGGCGAGGCGGTGCGCGCTGTCCTGCCGCGCGTCCTGGGCCACCGGGAAGGCGCCAAGAGCGTCCGCCAGCTGGT
>JBAXWO010000736.1:0-1842 GCA_037128375.1 bacterium | reverse complement strand
GACGGGACAGGAACGGGCCAATTGCTCCGATGAACGTGTAGGTCTTGTAACGTTTGAGCGGTCCGGCGGCCTCGTACATGATCTGGTCGCCCTGGGCGCGCTTTCCGAGAAAGAAAGGCATGGATTTGTGTCCTCCTGGTGTTTGGTGAATTTGAATGAGAGCCAACGTGGTGGGTAAAACTTGCGAACGTGAAAAGCAACCGTTCAGATCTCAATAAGAGACAGAAGGGCAAATTGACCCCGCTATCGTGCGATAGCGGGGCGGATTTGCGGGTCTGGAACGTTAGTGATTGCCAGGGATGGGCATGAGCAGCAAAATGACGCAGCATGCGCAGCACATTAAGATGAGCGCGGAAACCACGCCAATCAGGATGGCTTTTTTCTTCGATACCATGAAGACCTCCTTGTAGGTTGATTCTTGAGTTACGCTGGATTTTTTCTTATGAAAAACCTAATCCTCTCTCCTTGAGGCTTACGAATTTCCCCTTACCGATTACAAGGTGGTCCAAAACCTGGATATCCAAGAGCTTCCCGGCCTGTACCATCGCGCGTGTGACCGCCACGTCATCCGGGCTGGGTGTGCAGTCACCGGACGGGTGATTGTGGCAGCAAATAATGGCGGGAGCCATGCGTTGGATGGCGGGCTTGAAGATCTCGGCGATGCGCACCTGGGACGAGTTCACGCAGCCGTGATACACCTCAACAATATCGAGGACGCGATTGCGGGTGTCCAGCAGAAAAACCTTGAGATATTCCTGCTCCAGGACGCTCATCTCGTACTGCACGAGTGCGGCGGCATCGGCCGGCGAGTTGATCTGGACCTTCTCGCCACCGTAGTCGGTCAGCCGTGCGCCAATTGCCAGGGCGGCCTTGATGCGGATAGCAGTCACCTGGCCAACGCCGCGTACCGAGCCAAGTTCCTCGGCATGCGCGCGCTGGATCTGGTGGATGTCACCCTGGAAGCGAGCCAGCACGGCTTCGGCGATCTCGATCTGTTTCTCCCCGCCCACCACTGCCGCAAGCAGTTCAGCCAGGCTGCAGGCCGACGCATTGGATGCGACACGGTAGGCAGGCTGGTCACGCAGCGGGAGTGTCTTCAGTTTGGGGAGCTGGTAGGATGGGGGAGTTGTGAAAAGGGCGTTCTGGGTTTGCATGTCGGTCTCCTGGTGATAGTGAAATAGGAGACGGATTCCAGCCCCGGTGGGGACTGGAATTGCCGTCCCCTGTTCGGGAAAGTTGTGAGTTACGCGCCGATATCCGCGCGCAGTAAGCCTTGTGAAAGCACCTGGTCAGTCGGCAGAATGCCATCCCAGGCGTTGATCTGTTCTCCATCGCGCACTACCACCGGCGGAAAACGCCAGGGGTTGGCAGCCAGCGCCTCGGCCAGGAAGCGTGAGCGCTCCTGCCAGTAGTGCGCGCCGCCCTTCTTTGAGCAGCCCCAACCCGCGCCGTGATGGCGGGTCGAAAGCTTCGCATCGAAATAGGCGGGTGCGCCGCAGATCGGGCAGGTTTCGGGCGCCAGGACGTGATATCCATGTGGCGGTTCGGGCGTGCGTTCACCACCGTGGCGCAGGTGGACCGCGACAGCCGAGACCGCCGGGCAGGTTGCGCCCAGCGAACAGGTGCAGCGTTTGTCCTTGCCGATATGGTGAAAGCGCGGCTGGACATCCGGCCCCAGGTCGACCACGTAGAAGTACCCTGAGATGCAGACGGTCGCATCGCGCAGGATACTGTTCAGGTCAAGCTGCTGTGTTGAAACGGGTGTAGATAAAACGATCATACGGTCTCCTTAAGATGCTCCGGCCAGGCTTCGGCCAGACCGAGCGAGATTATTTCACTCCA
>JBAXWO010000735.1:0-1844 GCA_037128375.1 bacterium | reverse complement strand
CGCGCAGGACCTCCACGGCGGCGTCACAGGCCCTCACGGCGTCACCCCTTGCCCATCGGGATAGGGAGCCCCATCGCTGAGGCCCCCTCGCACACCACTGTATATACGGATCACGTGTACGGCGGTTCGGCTGTAAGAAAACAGTAATTATCCTAGAAGAACCAAGCCGAGTTTCTGCGTGAAGTAGTTTTCGGGCAAGGCCGTGTGTAGCGCACTTTGCTTACTGATCCGCCACGGCCCCTTGCGCGTATTTCCCATACTGTGCGCCCATCGGGGATGAACGCCGCGTGCGAGTAACTCGCGCACCTTCGTTCTGGGAAGGCGCCACTGGCTCCACACGTAGGCACGAAGCCGACGCAGTATCCAGTCGTTCAGCGGCCGGGTCAGGTTTAGAGATGTTCCTGTTTTGAAATATCCCCACCAGCCCCGGATGTATTCGTTCAGCTCCCGTATGATCCCGTTCAGACTCCGCCCACGATCCCGGGCTGTCAAGGCCCGGACTTTCTCTTTGAATCGTCGCAGGCTCTTCTCATGTACGCCGATTCGGGTTGCCCCGAATATCCGCGTGATGCGGAACCCCAGATACCGGACCAACCACGGACGGCTCACGCTGCTTTTAGCCTCATTCACCGCCAGTTTCAGTTTCCGGACCAGATATCGGCTTACACTCTGCATCACTCGTTCTCCCGCTCGCTTGCTTCGGACGTAGATCATACAGTCGTCGGCGTAGCGAACGAAATGCAGCCCCCTCTTTTCGAGCTCCTTGTCGAGCTCGTCGAGCACAATGTTCGACAGCAACGGGGACAGCGGGCCGCCCTGTGGCGTTCCTTCGCCGGGTTCCTCCAAGAGGTCCCCGACCATGACCCCGCTGTTGAGGAAGGCACGGATCAGACGCAGCATCCGCTTGTCTGTTATCCGTTGGGCCAGCCGGTTCATCAACCGGTCCCAATTGACCCGGTCGAAAAACTTGGCCAGATCAATGTCCACCACATGGGTGTAGCCTCCCTCGACATAGCACCGCGCCTGTTGGATGGCCATCTGTTGCGACCGGTTAGGCCGAAACCCATAGCTGTACTCCGAGAACGTATGATCCCAGAGCTCCTGTAGCACCTGTGCCATGGCCTGTTGAACCAAGCGGTCCAGCACCGTGGGAATACCCAGTTGCCGAACGCCTCCGTCCGGTTTCTCGATCTCCTTCCGGAGCACTGGCATGGGTTTGTAGTTCCCTTCCAGTAGACTCGCCTTGATCCGCTCCCAATGCCGCCGCAGGTATCCCCGTAACTGGGTGGTTTTCATCCCATCCATTCCGGGTGCTCCTGCATTTTGCTCGACCCGTTGCAGGGCCTTCTCCATGTTCCCCCGCTCACAGACCGATTCCATGAGCCGGATTTCTCCTGCCGGACTTTCGGCCAGTCGTTTCGCTATGAACGCGTGATGGCCCTTGTCTGACTGGTTTTGCTCCAGTTCCCCAAGGTCCATCTGCATCTGCCCTGCTTTCATAAGATTCGACTCCTACTTTGTCCTCTCACTCTTTGCGTCCCATTCGGGCCGCCTACCGTTCAGGCCTTCACCAGCGGATTTTACGGCCCGGCCTATCGGTTATCTCCGCCTCTTCGGCTTTGGAGTGCCTCACTAGCCTCGCCTTCCCACTGCCTACTACGCCTTCTGCTGACTTCCGCCGTGCGTTCACCGGCCTTGCAGCCGATTCAGTCCCGCCCTTGCGGAACACCCGGCGGATCTCCCGGGGTCATCCTTGGCTGTTTTCTGCGCGTAACCGTCGGATCTACAAAACGTGCCTTCTTGATAACTGGAGGACTTCCGGTTGTGTTGCACCCTCGTCCCTG
>JBAXWO010000734.1:0-1847 GCA_037128375.1 bacterium | reverse complement strand
CTCGGCAGCTTGTGCGCTTCGTCCCGCGGGAACTGCAGGCAGACACGCACCATATCGTCCATCATCGTCTCGATCACATCAGCCCTGGCCAGATGCCAGACTTCGTTCCTGGCCAGATGCTGGATGCCGCTGTTGAGATCGTCGCCCGTCGCCAGAGCGCGGATGAGGGCGGAGTCTCTCTGGTTGATGCCGTCCAGCGCCGGCGCCGCGGCGCGGTGCAGCGCCGGATCCTTGGAGTCCCACGGCAGCGGAACGTTGGCGGCCCAGCCATTTCTCGCCGGACTCGGAGGGGTCTGCCGGATCAGTTCAAGCCAGGTCGCCGGCGTAAGGAAGGACGGAATCACGAGCCGCAACGACTCCTGCTGGAAGAGCGCCGTCTTCTCGGCATCGGACAGCCGCCCGAAGGCATCCTTGAAGAAGGCACTCTTGGCGTCCGCGGCGCGCTCCCACTGCCGTTGCCAGGTGCCCGCGTCGCCGTCATTGCTCCACATCGCGCAGATGGCCGCCAGCGTCTTGGCCGTGGGGGCCGCATCGAACCACGCCTTGGCCGAGGATTCCGAGGCGGTAAAGTCCCGCGCCAGGGCCTCCTTGTCGCGGGCCGCGGCGCCGGCGCAGAAGAGCTGACTGTCGGTCAGGAACTGAAGCCGCGCCTTCAGGCCGGGGCTCTCGCGTATCTGGCCCAGGATACGGCGAACGTGCGGCACGGCCTCGTAGACCCGGGGGTTGTCGATCCGCATGACGTCGATCAAACGGGTCAGGTCGCCCCAATACAGAAGGCGTTCGAGTTCCAGGGGCAACTGGTCGGTCATGGACGCCGCCAGCCATCGCGCGATGGTCGTCAAATCGCCCCGTTCCCACGCCATCTGGAGGAGCCAGGCGTCGAATCTCTTGGCGTTGGCGCTGCCGCGCAGCGGCTCGCCGCTCGTCCTCATGAAGGCGTAGGCTTCATCCTTCAAGCCCGTATCCACATACAGACGGTAGAGGCGGGCGGCCGCCTCCGATGCCTCGATGCCGGCGGGCAGACTCAGCACGTACATCTTCTGGCGTGTGATGGCCGTTCGGAACTGCCCCCCCATGCGCGCACTGTCTGCCGCCAGTTTTATTAACGCTGACGGCGGAGTCGAATCGTTCAGGAAGTAGGCCTTTACCAGCGGATCCACCCCGTGCGGACGCCCCAACACCAGGGCCAGTTCGATGGCGCGTTGCGTTTCCGCCGCGCTGAGCGGATCGAGCGCCCGCAGGCCCTTCGCCAGCAAATCATCCAGTTCCCTCCCGCGCGGATCCTCGGCCTGCGGCTCCGCGGAAGCGGAAGTCTGCGCTCTGACAGGGGCCGCGGCGGCCGCAAGCACGACAATGGCTAGGACAATACGTAGGTACATCGGTCTGCTCCTCCGGACTACTGTGGCTCGTGATAATTCCTGCATGGAAAATCCTCCTTAGTTGCTTGTGGCTTGTCCGGCGGCGCCCGTCCCGACGGACGACTCGGTCCCGCCCCCCGCTCCCGCGGAACCGCTAACCTTCTGCTGAACCTTCGGTAAAATGTCCTTGCCCTTCGCCGCGTGCGGGCTGTCGGGATACTGCGAAATCAGCATCTGGCACTTCTCAAGCGCCTTTCCGTAGTCGCCTGACTGAAAGGCGACAAGCGTCCACTTCAATAACATCGAGGCTAGGAAATCGGCATCGGGATAGTCGATGAACACCTGTTCAAGCAGCGCGTTCGCCTGCACGAAGTCCTTCGATCCGATATAGAAGTCGATCACCTTGGCGATCGCCAGCGGCGCAAAGGAACTGTCCTTATATCGCTCCGCGCAGAGTTTGTAGGCCGGAATCCCGGCACCCCCCGGCCC
>JBAXWO010000733.1:0-1854 GCA_037128375.1 bacterium | reverse complement strand
ATCCGTCATAGCCGACGTCCTCCAGCACACGGATGCAGCCGGGGATGTCGACCTCGCCCTGGCCGAGTTCCAGGAAATTGCTGTAGACCTCAAACCCCTGTTTGGCGTTATCGCCCACGGCCTGCTTGTTCTTTTTCACATCCTTGAGGTGAACGAAACGGATCCGGTCGGCGTAGCGCTTGAAGATTGCCACGGGGTCGCACCGCCCCACGGTCAGGTGGGCCGTATCCGGGCCGAACCAGATCCGGGCGGGATCCACGCGCTGCATGACGTAGTCGATCTCGTTTTCGTACATCACCAGGGTGTTGGCATGCGGATGCAGGCAGGGCAGGATGCCATAAGGCTTGGCCAGGTTGCCGATGCGGTCCAGGTACTCCAGCACCTTCTTCAGTTCCGCTTCGGTCGCGCCGCCGTTGAACTTGTTCGTCGCCTGGATGCTCATGCGTTTCACGCCGCAGGCCGCCAGGAAGTCCAGGGCGTCCCGCACCTGCGCCACGTCGGCCTCCATGTCGCCGCCCTGGTAGAAGTAGAAGCTGACGGCCTTGACGCCGTTGTCTTCGGTGATGGACTTGAACTCGGCGACGCTGTTCCGGAACAGCGGGATCGTGAGGCAGACGCTCTCGAAATACGTGAAGCCGACCGTCTTCATGTCGGTCATCGCCTGCACCAGTTGTTCCTTCTTCTCCAGCCCCCAGGGCCAGGTCGCGTATGCAAGTTTTGCCTGCTTCATTCGGTTGCTCCTTGATCTGATCGTTTATCCTGCCATCGAACATGTTGCCAACTACGAGTCTTATTGCTCTCGACAATCGCCGCCAGAATCTTCATCTCGTCCAAACCGGTCTGGAAGGTGGGGCGTGAAACCGGAGCCGTGGCGGCATCGCCTTTGACCGCGTTGTAGAAATCGCGGAACAGGTTCAGCTCGGCGTCGTGATAGCCAAGCGGATGGCCGCCGGGGAGGGAGGCGTAGCGCGCCGTGCTCTTGTCGAGCAGGGACGGCGACTCGATCAGGATCTCGTTGGCCTTCTCCCGGTGGCCGATCCACAATTCGGTCGAGTGCTTGTGGTTCCAGGCCATGGAGCACTCGCTGCCGTAAATCTGGAACTCCGTATCCGACTTGCGCCCGATGCACGTCTGGCAGGTGGAGAAGGATCCGGCCGCGCCGTTGGACATCCGGAAGAGCACGGCGGAATAGTCCTCCAATTCGACGTCCACCTCCTCTGTGGCGGACTCCGCCGCCTGCGCGAAGGCCAGCGCCTGCTTGCGCGGCTTAAGCCGCCGCGGGATCATGCGCGAGAAGTCGCCCATGACCTCCGTGACCCGCAGGCCGGTGGCAAACTGGATCAGGTCGAACCAGTGGCTCCCGAGGTCGGCGGTGATGTTCGATTCGCCGCTTTCCGCGCGTTCCAGGCGCCAGGAGTAATCCGTATGCCGCGACAGCCAGTCCTGGTAGTAGGATCCGCTGATCATCCGCACGGCTCCGAGTTCGCCGCGCCGGACGCGCAACGCCATTTCCTGGACCACAGGATAGTAGCGGTAGCAGAAGTTGACGCCGTTGACCAGCCCGTTGCGTTCCGCCAGCGCGACCAGTTCCGCGGCTTCCGCCAGACTCATGGACAAAGGCTTTTCCGAAAGCACGTGCTTGCCGCGCTCCAGCGCCTGCCGGCTGATCGGGTAGTGAAAGCGGTTCGGTGTGCAGTTGTGGATCACCGCGATGTCGCGATCCTCCAGGATCGCGGCGGCCTGGTCCGTCGCCACCGGGATGTCGTAACGCCGGGCCACCTGCCGGGCCAGTTCCAGGTTCACGTCGCACACCGCCTGGACGCGCACGCCTTCGAGGCGGCGCAGCGCCTCGAT
>JBAXWO010000732.1:0-1854 GCA_037128375.1 bacterium | reverse complement strand
GTTGTGCAGAAAGGAAACAGAGGTCAGATGAATACAGAGATCATTATTCTAATGCCGCTGCTGATATTGCTAGGCTAAGTGGGATCTCAAGTTGTCACTCTGCGCAACAAGATGGCCGGACTGGATCGAAAACTCAATATGCTGTTGGCAGGCATGGGAATTGACCCTCAGAAGACGGACTTTGTCGCTGACTCGATAAATCGAATCAGCGAACTCTATCGCGCTGGCAAAGTTGCCGAGGCGAAGCAACTTGCAAAGGAGACGCTAATCAACCCGGCCGAATTCAAGAAAGCCTGGCAGGCATGCAATAGCAAATCGGCGGCAACATGAAAGTCTGCACAACCACGGCCTGCTGGGTACGTCGCTACCGCGCCGACCCAGAGGCCTGACGTTCGGTCAAATCAATGAACAAACAAAAATACTATCGATGGGTGCTGAAGCAATGCGAGAACCCAAAGCGGTCGACAGCGTTTGTGACCGCGTGGGGCATCGCCTGCATGGCGCTGGGTATTTCCGCAGCCGTCCTTATTTATCATCCCGCTGTCTACAACAACTGGAACTACATCATCATTGACCTGTATGGTGGCGGCGCCCTTCTCGGCATGGGTGGCATATGCATCAAACAGGCATTGCACCGTCGCGATACTCTGGATCTGATCGACAAGGACAAATTGATGATGAAGATCACCGAACAAGGCGCGCCACCGCTACCTTCGGCCCCGCAAGCGGGGCCTTCGGAGGGTGCGCGCTGACGTGTTGGAGCCAAAAGAAAATGACAATTGACCAATGGAAAGTGCAGCGCGATGACCTCTTTGCGAAGCTTGCTGCATGGTGCGGCCACTTCCCAAACCATGGCGATCTGAATCCTTTGGAGATTTGGCGTCGAGAATACTCTTCTCACACCGAGATCAAGCTAAGCTATGAAGGGGAACCGGGAGAAAGAATCCCCGCGTATCTGTTGCTACCAAGGACAGAGACGACATGCCGTCTTCCCGCAGTGTATGCGGCGCACCAGTGTGCTTGTCAGTGCGATATCGGGAAGGAACAGGTCGTCGGGAAGTCGGTTGACTGGCAGGACCAAGCCTACGGACTCGAACTCGTTCGGCAGGGTTACATTGTGCTTGCCCCAGACGCAAACAAGGTCGGCGAACGCTACGATCCCCAACTTCGCCAACCTTGGGAAACGGCCTTCACCCACAAGAAAGATCAGAGCTGCTGCTGTACCGCGCCTGGCGGGTCTTGGGGTCCGATCCGTTGGAAACCCGTGTACGACGTTATGCGCGGCGTCGACTTCCTTTGCCAGCACGAAATGGTCGACGCCAGCAGGATCGGCATGATCGGACATTCACTCGGCGCCGACACCACTATATGGGCAATGCCATTTGAAAGCAGGATTCGAGCCGCCGCCGTGAGCGGCGGCGGCCTTATGATCTATGGCAAGTGGCTCCCCTATGGTCTGCCGTATGAGGATGTCCTTAAACTGATCGCGCCAAGACCGTTCTTCGAGGTCACGGGAACCTGGGACGACGTGAACTGGAAAGGATGCGAGAAACCGAAGACACTGGATGATGCCTTTGCAAAGAAACGGCACGCTTTGGCCATTGCCCGCGAGGTATACGCTGCCTATGGCAGGGGCGAGTGTCTTGACGCTCTTGAGTTCGAGGGGGCGCATTCATTCCCGGAGAACGGTCGGAAAGCCGCGTATGCATGGCTCACGCGATGGCTGAAGAACGATGATGAAGGCGCTCCAACCACCGGCGGAACCGTACGTCGCTAACGCGCCGCCGGTTCGCCGTGACGTTCGGCAAGACAGAGATGAATGAAGAAATCATGATCGTGTCGTACTTCTCGCTC
>JBAXWO010000731.1:0-1855 GCA_037128375.1 bacterium | reverse complement strand
TGGAGGTAGTCCTCCTCTCCGCCCTGCAGTGAGTTCGGCCCCGCCGGCGTGTCGCCGCTCAATTGCCCGTTCTTGACCATGGCCGGCCATTCCGCCAACAGGAAATCATGGGCAACCGAATCGATGGCCACGGGATCCTGCGACATGAAAAGGCTCGATGGCCAGTTGGAACTGACCCCGTTACCGAATGGCGGCGAGTGCCATTTATGCGGTTGGGCATTCCAGCCGACGCCCGAGAAAAGACCGTCGATCAGGTACAGGATCGTTTTGCCCCCGAGCTGGGGATGCCCCATCAGGTCCACGATGGCGCGGTAGTGGCCAGTGCCCGGACTCCATCCCGCGTTCGGCAGGCTGAGGTGCATGTCGTAGTAGTTGGTGGCGACACCCCGCATTCTGCCGTCGGGTGTTCTGATCAACGACCCGTAGAGATTCTTGCCGCAAAGCGTTATGCCGCATGTATGCCACTTCAGCAGGGCAAAGTTAATGATATAATCGGCATCCGCAAAGGACACGGGCAGGTAGTCCACGAGTTTGCCAGCAGCGGCGTTGGTGCTCCAGTAGACAGGCACCGATGAAAACTCGGCCCGTTCCCTGCCGGCCCCGCCGGGATTCTCGATCCAGTGGACGTTTGGAAACTCCGTGTGCACCATGTTCCAGTAGTAGTCGGGCACCACCGATGTCGGATCACCCAGAGTGATGTCGGCCTGGGCCACTCCGACCGTGGCCACGAGGTGGCGCAAGAGAGCGCAAACCATCTGCGGCGAGGGGTCGATCCGGTTCAATGCGGCGGTGGCTTTGATGTGCGTGTTGGTATCGGTATCTATACAAGAAACCAAATTCAACTTGACCGCGATCTTCTCGCCCGCCGTGTAGCCCGTGTAGCCCCGTCCGCTGGTTTCGTTGAAATGTCGGAAGAGCGCGTCCCAGGCGGCCGCTGTCGTGCTTTGCCCCGTCAGGCTCTTGATCCCTTGCGAGAACATCTTCTCCACGACAACGCCATCCGTGTGACCTTCCTGCCACCAGTACTGTCCGCCGGAAGTGACTCCGTCCCAAGGGGTCGCCTCCGGGGCATGCACCCACACGACACGACCGGGATGAATTCCCTTTCCTTTGCCGAACGGACTTCCAAGCTCGGGGGCATCCGCCCGGGCCGGTTGCGTCGGCAAGCGGATCACGACGAACAGCGCAAGTGCGGCGGCGAGGACGAAACACGCTGCCGCCGCGCCGTAGCGAAACCGTCGCAGCAACGCTTTTCCCTTCTTCCATACGGCGGTCGTGAGGAAGATCGCGCCCAGCCACGCAAGAAAACTGCCGGCCAACGGCGCGGCGACTCGCTGACAGGGGTAAGCGGCGCGTCTCGGCTTGGGCAGGACGCGCACGAGGAACCAGGCCAAGGAGACCAGACCAAGAACGAGAAAGGCCAATCGTAGCCAGTTGCCGCGCCAGCCGCTCGAAGGGGTATCAGGGCGTTCGGCACATCGGGATTGCGGGCAGTCCGGCGGACCGACCTGTCGGTGTGGATCGCTCTCTCGTTCCGCGTCCGAGTGCATGGGCTAGAGTATTGGCACACTGCCAGTCGCACTGTCCAGAGTAAATTACCTCCCCTTGTAATGGCGCCGCGTGAGCCGCGCCCCACGGCGGAGCTCTCCCCCCACATGAAAGTTCTGCTTGCATTCCGTCACCCGGCACGACACTTTACTCCCTACAACAAGCAAACGAAGACAACGGCCCCCCCGCCAGTAGTCAGCGTTGCGCAGGCTACTGGCTCGCGGGTGGCTACCTGATCAATCGTAATGAAGTCTTCTTGTCATTCATTCCGAAGTAGTGGTACGCATGTCGGTCACAAGGCGACTGG
>JBAXWO010000730.1:0-1856 GCA_037128375.1 bacterium | reverse complement strand
GCCACCCGTTACAACGAGAGTGTGCGTACCGGCAGCGAAATTGATAGTCTGGGTACCACCCGAATTGAGGCTGGTGAAGCCTCCTCCTGCGCCCCCGGCCGAAGCCTGAACGATAAGGTCGCTCAAAGCACCCTTTAGCTGGATGCTCTGGTTGCCAGCCGACTTGAGTTCGACGCTGCCACCCGGATCGAAATAGTTGACCAGCGTCAGATCACCCCAGGTTTCGACCGTCATCGCCGTGGCGGACTCGACTCGAGTCGACCCGGACAGATTCCGCTTGATCAGGATGTCGCCGCCGGCCTTCAGCGTCATGTCGCCGCTGGACAGAATCTGCTTGTCAATAATATTGATCGATCCGGAGCTTGGGCCCACTACATTGGGTACACCAATGTTCGCGTTCCAGCCGGCGCCCAGCGTCACAGTGCCGCCAAAAGTGACGTTATTGGCGAAACTGATATTCCCCGTCGCCCACCATTCGACGTTCCCAAGATAGGTAGCAACCGGTATCACCCAGCTGTTGTTGGCACCAGCGTCACCCTTGAAAAATTTGGTATCGGCAAAGGTGTTGGCGCCCGTGAAATTGAGCGTACCGAGTTCGGGTACAAGCACCTCCAGCCCGCCGCTGGTCGAGACGTAGTGGAACGTAGTGGTGTTGGACGTACCGGAGGACGTGCCGATCTGAATGCGCCTGGGACCGCTGAAGCCAACGATGGACGCCCCATCGAACTTGGACAGGCCGGCGTGCTGCTCCAAGAGCGTCAGGGCATAGGATGCAGACGAGTTCAGGTTGATCGCCCCCGCCGCGACATCCAGATGCTGCATGCTCAAGCTGGCGCTGCCGTTGATGTTCAAAATGCCGCCCGCTCCCTGGGAGTAGCGAGCCTCCCACGAGGTGGACGTATTGACGTTGATCGTGCAGTCGTTGATGATGACGCCGTCCTGGGTCGGGCCGCTCAGGCTGAGGAATGACCAGCCGGGTGTCGTATTCAGATTCACCGTGCCGAAGGTTTTGTTCCAGAACGTGGAATGGAGCGTCGACCCGTTGTCATAGATCCGAATGGTCGAGTCGCCGCTAAGATTGATGGTGCCGTCGTTCTCCCAGGTCTTGCCGCCACCGTTGAGCTGAACTTCCATATGCCCGGCGGTGCCGACCAGATTGACGACGGCCGAGTCGGAAAAATCAGACTTCACTTTGCCTGACGCTCCGCCCGGATTCAGGACGACCGTGAGCCCCGTGCTACTTCCCGTGGTTTGGAAAGTCGTGGTGCCCTTGAACCTGATGTGGCGGTCCGCATTCAGAGTAAGCGTCGTTGCCAACGCCGCGGAATGGCTAACTACGACTGGCCCACTGGCGCTGCCATCGAAAATGATGTCGCCATTTCCTGCCGAACCCGTTGCCGCCGTGGTTACGGAAACACTGGCGCCGCCGTTGATGGCTGAGTTGATCGTGTAGTCGGAGAGTACCGAGTTTGCCAGGTTGCTAGGCGGAACGAATGGCGACGTGCTCCCCATGTTGATTTCCGCAGGCGCCACACTGTGAACTATGGTCACATCATTGGGGTCGAGTAGCCAATGGCCTGCCCCGTCGATGCCGGATGCGCCGACGCGAATGCCCTCGACATCCAAATACTGTTTGCCTGACGTCTCGACGAATCCGCCCTTGCCACCGGTTGCGCCACCGTGAGCCGAAATGCTGCCGTAAGCCCGCGTGGTTTCGTCGGCCCAGACAATCACCGTACCGCCATCGCCGACTTTTCCCGCATCGGCCTTGAGGCTGGCGTTGTGTCCGAAATAGGTGATGTTGGCGTTCTGGATGTCCGGGTTCTTGCCCTGATAATCGCCACCAACGCGGATGT
>JBAXWO010000073.1:0-8908 GCA_037128375.1 bacterium | reverse complement strand
AGGCCTCGATGTTCGCCCACGGCACTTCCGGCTCGAGGAGGTGCGTGGGGCAGCAGAACAGCCCGCCGGAGGGGCCGGCCAGTTCCAGGTTTTTGAGCACCACGGCGCGCACATCCTTGGGCGTGCCGAACGGCATGGTGGTCTGCGTTCCGATCGTGCCGTTGAAGGAAAGCTGCCTCCCGTACTTCCTGTGGATCTTCTCGAAGGGCATGCATTCCGGCTGGACGGGGTTGAGAATGTCAATGCCGGCCTCGATCAGGTTGGGAATCAACGGTTCCACGAAGCCGCAGGTGTGGTAGAAGATCAGGATGTCCGGCTTGATCCGCTTGGCGGTGGCGATCACCTTGGCCAGGCGCGGCTGTAGCCACGTCCGGTACATGTCCTGCGACATCATGATCGTGCTCTGCATGCCGACATCGTCGCCGAGTTCCACGACATCTGCGCCCGCTTCCGCAAACAGCGCCACTTGCTGGCAGGCGCGTTCCGTGATTATGTCAAGCATGAACGTGGCTTTTTCATCCTCCAGCGTCATGTCCATCATCAACTGGGTCATGTCGCGAATGTACCAGGCGGTTTCCCAGATCGTACACTGCATGGAGGCAAAGGCGGCCAGGCCCTTGGCGTGGGCCTCTGCCACGGCTTGGCGGATGTGGGCCGTGTTTACCGTGTCAATCTCCGGAAAGGGGTAGGCCTGCAGCTCCTCGAGGGAGGTGGCCCGACCCAGCGGATGCCGCATGTAGGTCATGTGCATGGCCGCCTCGCCTCCCGGTTCATTCGCCACGCCGTACACGTTGAACGTGGTTCCCGGCTTCAAGGGCGTGTCGAAATAGCGCGACCAATCGATATCGGGGCGCTGCTTGAACTCCGGCCAGGGCAACCAGCCCAGGCAAAACCCTTCGGGGTAGTTGAAGTACTCCTCGATCGACGTTTCGCCGGCGATCTTCCGGAACGTTTCCCAAAGCGACGGACAAAGGCCGAACCCAACCGGCGCGTGCTGATATCCCGTGCGTTTGTACAAGCCCAGCAGATTCTCCCGTGGTGTCATGGTCTTCGCGCCCTTTCCCGGTGTGGTTGTTTTCGGCAAAACAGATTTTCAGGCCAAACAAGCAATAGGCTAACTTATATGACGCATGACCGAATATTGCCATAGCTGCCACGGCAGGAATCATATATATTTCGGCACTCCATGCGTAACGAGTATTCAGGAACCCGGGATGAGACCGGCATGACCGGCATGACGCTTCGCACCGTCTGGAATGTCGACCAGGGGCGCTCCTATGATATTTGGCGCACGGGTCCTGTTGCCGACATCCTGATTGCCATCCGCACGCACCGCGGGCTGGGTCGCATTATGCTGCGCCATCGGACGCTGGAACTCGAACCCGGCACCTTTCTGCTGGTGCGTAATTCGGCTATCCAGCGCTATCACTGCGCCGCCGCGGAGTGGGCGTTCTGGTGGTTTGAATTCATCGCCAACGGGTCGTTGCCCTGCGGACTGGAGGAACTGATCCGGACCCCGCTGCACATGCCGGCTGAATCGGCGGCGGTCGAGGAGATCATGACCTCGCTGCGAAGCCCCAATGCCATGCGGCGCATGCAGGCCTCCGCCGGTCTGGCCTGGCTGATGACCGGGTGGCTGGCAAGCCGTTCCAATCCACCGCCGGGTCAACGGGTGCCACTGCGGCAGCGCGAAGCCATTGAGCGCGTGGTGCAAACCCTGCACACCCGGCTGGACGGCGGCTGGACGGTTCCGGATATGGCCGCCGCCGCCGGCATGAGCGAGCGACTCTTTCGCAACGTCTTCGCGGCGGTCACCGGTATTCCGCCCAAGCTCTTCTATGGGCGCCTGCGGCTGGATGCGGCCAAGGAACATCTGAGCCTCGGTCAGGCCAGCATCAAGGAGCTGGCCGACATGCTTGGCTTCTCAAGCCCCTTTCACCTGAGCCGGGAGTTCAAACGGCGCTTCGGAGTGGCCCCTTCTTCTGTTCGTGGGAGAGGGCCCTTCGGGAGCTCACAGGCGCCCCGGCCTCCCGGCTGATCTGTGGTGAACTGGACATTCCCTCCGGTCTCTGACATTCTTCGCATCCTGGACTCGGCGCTTTCTATTATCCCGTGTCCGCTGGCCGTATTAGAGAAGAGGAAAAACCATGACACAGAAACTGCAGTTTGACGTTCCACTCAGAGTAGCCGTGGTCGCCCAGGACGACTGGGGACTGGCGCCGGAACACCTTGACGCCGCGCGCGCGTTCTTCAATTCCACCGATACCGTGGACGTGATGAAAGGGTCCGACGTGGCCGCCGCGGGCGAGATCGACGTCGCCTTCTGCACCGCGGTTTGCGGGTCATCGGGACTCGCGCAAGTCCTGGCGCCGACCCGCATCCCGGCGCTGGCCCTCTTCCCGAGCCGCGGATTCCATCCCTACCACGCCGCGTTCTATCGCGAGCTGGAGCAACGGGGCGGGATCCGGCTTCCCGCAAACACGCCCGAGGAGATTGCGGCCTCGGTCCGGGCCGTCCGTGCGCGCAAGGCACTGAAGAGCATGAAACTCATCGTGGCGGAGTTGAAGGGCAACGAGCGGCGGCAGGAGGAACTTCGCCTTTTCAGCGCCGGGGCCCGCGCCCGGCTCGGCGTGGAAGTCCTGATCCGGGATGTGTCGGAATTGAAGGAACGCGCCGCCGCCCAGGATGACGCGGCTGCCGATCGCGAACTGAAGCGCTGGTATGCCGAAGTGCTCGAGGGGCCGGGTGAGATGAACGAGGCTCACATGCGCCAGGTGGCGAAGCTCTACCTCGCGCAGCGCGCCATGCTTGACGAGACCGGCGCCGTGGGCATCACCCCGCAGGATATCGGCGGCTTCCTGACGATTCCCAATCCCGTGACGATGCCCAACGTCAGTTATGGCCCGCTCGCGGCCGACGGGTACCTGGTCTGCGAGGAGGGCGACATCGAGGTGCTGGCCTCCGAGCTTCTTCTCTATGCCGGCCTCGGCGCGCATCCGACCATGAGCAATATCTACTACGGGTTTCGCGACCGGTTCAGCGCGCTGGCCAGCCACACGCAGTACACGCCCGACATGGAACTTGAAGACATCCGCCAGTGCTTTGCCGACCATCATTTGACGGCGGCGCACTTCAGCACGTCCGGCGTGCTCCCGCCGGGCATGATGGTCGAAAAACGTTACCGGGTGCGCGAGGCCCTGCCTTCGTGGCCTGGCCAGAGCATGATTGCCTCGACCCCGAAACTCGGTCCCGTGGTTATGGCGCGCCTTTCGGGCGATGCCGCGACCCTCCACCTGGTGCCCGGCGAGGCCGATGGTCTCGGCCAGGGCGATCAATACGGGTGGTATCGGGGGCGGTGGTTCATCCGCGTTCCCGACGCCAGGGATTTTGCCGAACGGTGTCTGTACCAGCACTACGCCATCGGGCCTGCCCCCTGCGGCCGAGCCGCACTCGAAACACTGTGTGCGACCCTGCTGGGGCTTCGCCCGGCATAGACTATGCGTGCTGATGCGTCTCGGCGGCCGGTGAAGTCCGGCTTGCGTGCCGGCGGCGATCGTATACGATACGACGGATATGAGCCTGAAAGTCATCACGCAGTTTCCCGGCGGCAACGCCGCGGATGTCGAGATTCTCAGCGGCGGCCCGATTCCCGAGGTGCGCTTCGCTTCCGACCCGTGCGGAGGTCCCGAAGTCATGTGGTTCCACTTCCGGCTGGAGGAGACCGCCCCCGACCCGGCCACCCAGACCAAGGTGCGGTTGACCTGGACCTATTTCGACAACGTGGCGGGTGCCGCGGAGTCACCGGACTGCGTCCCGGTTTATCTCGTTCCCGGCCAGACGTGGACGCGCCTCAAGAAGGGCGATGAAACGCGGACACCCGACGGACGCCGGCAGCTCTCGTGGTCCCTCCCGCATCCCGCGCCGGCCATCGAGTTCGCCTTCTGCTTTCCCTACGGCCCCGCCGATGTCGACGCGGTGCTGGATCGCTCCAAGGACTACTGGCAGGCGGTCCCCATCGGCCTGAGCCAGGGTGGGCGCCGCCTCCTGCGCCTGCACAATGCCCCCGGCTCGCCGGGCGGCACGCAGCCGGGAATTTACATCGTGGCCCGTCAGAACGCCGGCGAGACGCCCGGCTCGTGGGTGCTCGACGGTTTCCTGCGGCACTGGGCCCAGATCCGCAAGGGCGCCTATGTCATCTGGGCCGTGCCCCTGGCGGATATCGACGGCGTGGTGCGCGGTCATTACGGCAAGGACAACTTCCCCTACGACCTCAACCGCGCCTGGGGCGTCCCCCCGATGCGCCACGAGACGCTGGCGATCCGGCACGATGTGGAGCGCTGGAAAGCGCGCTGTCGGCCGATCCTCGCACTCGATCTGCACGCACCCGGCGCGTGCAGCCGGGACGGCGTTTACGCCTGCATGTCCAAGGACCCGGCCGCACCGATGGCCGCGGAGGAAACCAAGTGGTGCAATGTCTTCCAGAACGAACTGCAGGCGGAATTCGCGGCGCCGGAGTTCAAGCGCGTGGCCGCCGATCCCGCCCGCCGGGAGACCCCGAGTTTCAGTTCGTACCTGCGCGACGAAATGGGCGTCCCGTCACTCGCCCTTGAGATCCCCTATTCTCAAATCGCGGGCAACGTGCTGACCCAGAAGAGCTACCGCGAAATCGGGCGCCGCCTGGCGCTGGCCATCTTGCGCCGCCACGGGTGATCGACACACGCCGCGTTCAGACACCCATGGTCATACGGCGGAGCAGCCCTTTGACCGGTTCGAGCAAGCGAATCAGGGGTTCCCCATACGGCGAGTAGTAGAGCCGGAGGAATAGGGCCTTGCGCAGGGAGTGGCGCCGATAGACGTTGTAGGCGAACGTCCGGAAACATTTCAGGATCTCCTCACGGGGAAATTGCGGCATTTTCAGGATCGTGTCCGTCCGCCCCACGAACTCGCCGTCCGCCTTCCCGGTATCGATGAACCCTTCTTTCTTGCAGACTTCGGCCAGCCTGGTGCCCGGGTACGGTTCGAACACCCCGATGATCACGCTGCCGGGGTTGATCCGCGCGTTCAACTCGACCGTCTCCCGATGGATGGCCGGTGTCTCGTAAGGGAAGCCCACGATATTGAACGACTTGGTGGTCAAGCCGGCCCGATGGCAGGCGGCAAAACCGGCCTCGATCACCGCATTGGTCTGGTTCCGCCCCAGCACCTCACGCCGGAAGGTTTCGCTGCCATTCTCGATGCCAATGCAGACGCGCCGGCATCCGCCTTCTTTCAGGATGCGACAGATATCGTCGTTCAAGGTCTCCGGCCGGGCATTGATGTCAAAGGGCAGGTTGAACTCGGCCCGGTAGGCCTCGCAGAACTCCGCCACGAACTTGCGCTGCACCGTGAAACAATCGTCGTTGAAGTAGAGCGCCTTGACCTTGTACCGGCCCACCACCTCGCGAATCTCGGCCAGGCAACTCGGCACGCTCCGGAACCGGACATAGGCGCCGGTCTGCTTTTCCCGCAGGGCGTGGTTGCTGCAAAACGTGCATTTGTAGGGACACCCGCGCGAAAACATCAGCAAAGCCGTATGGAAATCGGAATCGATAATGGACTGGTAGTCGAACAGCCCCACATCGGAGAAGGGCAGATCGTCCAGGTTCCCGTGAAACGGACGCGTCGGATTCCGGGCGATGCTGCCGTCCTTCCGCTTGATGAACAGGTTCGGGATCGTCTCCGGCCGTTCCCCGCGCGCCAGGGTCTGAACCAGTTCCAATAGCGGAAACTCGCCTTCGCCGACGCAGAGGGCATCCAGCCCCGGGGTTTGCTCGAGGCATTCGGGCGCGAGGGTGGCGTGCTGCCCGCCGAGGATGGTGAACGGCTTGAAGGGCTGCAAGTCCCGGAAAATGCGCTGCACGTAGGCGAACTGGGGTGAAACGGCGGAAAAGGCCAGGACGTCCGGCTGCCACTCCCCGATCACGCGCGTCAGCGCGGCAGGGTCATACTGGCCGAACATGTAGTGCAGCCGGGTCTGGTGTCCGTCACGCTTGAGCATGGCGCTGAGCATGCCGATGCCGAAATGATAACTCTTGGCGCCGCCGCGCACATTGAGATCCGTATAGACAAAAAGTATTTTCATGTTCCGTTCCGCACCGCCGGCTGTGGCCCGTCCCGATCGCCGAATCCCTCGTTTGTGAGGGTTAATCATGCACCGGAGACCAACCCGTAGTCAATCGTCCTGAACACCGGTATTGCCGCCGGGGATGGTTGATGGTAACTGTAATGCGTTATGAACACGATCAATACGAAAAGCGTGATCATCCAGCGGGAAATGGGCGCAGGCGGGAAAACCGTGTTCCGCAAATACGGCGAACTGATCATCGGCCGGACCGGCCTGGCTGCTTTCCTGAAATATGAGTTGATCGTGTTGTTCTGCTCAACCGTTCCCGGTGCACTCGGCCTCTTCCTGCGCTCCAAGCTCTTCCCCCTGCTCCTCCAGCGGTGCGGGCGCGGCGTGGTGTTCGGGCAGAACGTCACCCTGCGTCATCCGCACAAGATCGTCCTCGGCGACAACGTGGTGATCGACGACAACTGCCTGCTCGATGCCAAGGGCGAGGACAATACCGGCATCCGGATTGGCGCCGGCGTGTTTCTTGGACGCAACTCCATCCTGAGTTGCAAGAACGGCGACATTGTCCTGGAGGACAACGTGAACATCGGTTTCAATTCGGAGGTCTTTTCGGGCAACAACGTGACGATCGGACGGGACACCTTGGTGGCGGCGTACTGCTATTTCATCGGGGGCGATCATGATGCCGCCTCGATGGATACCGCCGTCCTGCATCAGGGCAGCACGGCCCGCGGGATCCGGATAGGGCCCCAGGCCTGGTTCGGGGCGGGCGTGAAGGTGCTCGACGGCGTGACGGTCGGCGAACACTGTGTCGTCGGTGCCGGGGCGGTGGTCACGAAGGATCTTCCGGCTGCCGCCGTTGCCGTGGGCGTTCCGGCGCGGGTCATTCGCTATCGCGAGGGGAACGGCTGACGATGGCGGAGCGACGCATCATCAATGTGCTGCAACTCTGTGAGCACTTCGGCGGCAAGGAATCTCAACTGCACGGGGTCGCCCGTACTTTCCAGTGGTGGATTCCCCGTTTCGACCGGTCGCGTTTCAACGTCCTTTTGTGCAGCCGCAAGGGGTACGACAAAGCCGCCGAACAGATGATCCAAAGCGGGGTGACGCCGCTATACCTGGGGTACGGCAAGTATGACCCGCGCAACCTGTTCAAACTGATCCGGATGATCCGCGAACACCGGATCGACATCCTGCATTTGCATGGCTATGGCGCAGGCACCTGGGGCCGCATTGCAGGCGCCCTTCTGGGCAAGCCCGTGATCATTCACGGACGCGGCAACTATCATTCCGTTCCTCCCGTGCAGCAGATCGTCGAGCGCCTGCTCGGTCCCCGGACGCGGTATGGCCTGGCCGTATCCGCCTCAACGCGCGACTACATGGTCCAGCACTGGCACGTGCCCGAGGCGGCTGTGCAAGTGGTTTATAACGGGGTCCCCTTCGACGATATTCGTCCGGTGAGCGCCGAATGGAAGCGGGACCTCCGCCTTCAGTGGGGCTGCGGGCCGGAGGACAAGGTCCTCGGCATTGTCGGGCGCCTGGAGAGTTTCAAGGGACACCGGGAAGCGTTTCGCGCGCTGCAACAGGTCCGGAAGACGATCCCGAATGTGTTCATCTGGGTTCTTGGCGACGGCGTTTTCGAGCAGGAGTTGCACGCCTGGGTGAAAGAACAGGGCATGACCGATTGCGTCAAGTTCCTAGGATTCCGTCGCGATGTCCGGGAGGTCATGCAATGCTTCGATGTCCAGGTCTTTCCCGGCTACCGGGAAGGCACGCCGAACACGTTGTACGAAGCGCTGGCGGTGGGCAACGCGATCATCGCCTCACGCGTGGACGGGCAGGCCGAACTCCTGGTGGATGAACAAACCGCCCTGATGTTCGAAGCCGGCGACGTGGACAAGCTGGCGCGACAGATTCTGCGCGTGCTCCAGACTCCGGCCCTCATGACCGCCTTGCGTGCGGCATCGAAATCCCGGTCGGCGGATTTCGATGGCCTGCGCTGTGTCGAAACCATCCAGCGTCTCTACGAGCGCATCATGGTCGAGAATCCGGCTTAGCAGGAGTTGCCTGTTCCAGGATGAGAATCGTCAGACAAATCCTCACGCCTGCGGTCTTCCTCCTGGCCATGGCGGCCGGGGTGCGGCTCTATATGGCCGCTGATTTTCACCACGCTCATGACTTCCGGTACGGGGTCAATCAGGTGGCTGACCGGGGCATCCACGCGTTGATGGCCAAGCACATGGCGGAAGGGGTCGACTACCCGGTTCTATTTTACGGCCAGAGTTACATGGGGAGCCTTGAGCCGGCGATTAGTGCGGTCTTCTATAAGCTCTTCGGTTCATCGTTATTTGTAATCTGCTTGGGCACCATCGCGCTGGGATTGGCCGCGCTGGTCGTCCTTTACGCCCTTGGCAAACGGATGGGCGGCCGGACGGCAGGGCTGACCGTTCTATCGCTGCTGTCGGCCGGCCCGCCGCTTCTTCTATGGTTTTCCGTCTCACCCCGCGGCGGCTATATGGCCACATTCCTTCTGGCATGGTTGGCGATCTGGCTGGCACTGCGCACAACGACGCTGGAACGCCCGAATTCGTTTCCACCCTACGCGGCGCTTGGGCTTGTTGCGGGGCTGGCGTGGTGGACAAATCAGCTGACGCTGAGCGCCTTGATAACGGCAGGACTTATCGTGTGGGCGGGGTGGCGGGGACGGATCCACATTCGTCCGGTGTTTGTGGCCTTAGTCTGTTTTCTCATCGGTAGCGCTCCGTGGTGGCTGTGGAACGCCACCCATGGCTGGCG